>SCQZ01000264.1 GCA_004299665.1 Jatrophihabitans sp. | reverse complement strand
ATGAGCGACGCCGACCTGGTCGAGCGACCCGCCGACCCGACGCACTGGCAGGGCAGGATCACCCCCGACGCCGACGAGGCGGCGCGGGCCGAGGCGCCCGCCCCCACCGGCCGGCCCCGGCTGCGCGCCGAGGCACGTGCCCTGCTGCGCGAACTGATCCGCCCGCACCGCCGCAGGATCGTGGCGGTGCTCGGGATCGTCCTCGTGCAGGTGGCGGCGACCATGGCGCAGCCGTGGCTGGTCGGCGTCGCCATCGACACCTCGTTGCCCCACGCGCTGCGGGGCTCGTACGGCTCGCTGGTCACCGTGACGATCGCGCTGGCCGTCAGCGCGCTGGTGTCCGGGCTGCTGCGGTCGGTGTTCGTCATCAGGAGCGGCCGGATCGGGCAGGACGTCCTGCTCGACCTGCGCCGGCGCGGCTTCGACCACGTCCAGGCGCTGTCGGTCTCCTTCCACGAGCGGTTCACCAGTGGCAAGGTGATCTCACGGCTGACCTCGGACGTCGACACCCTCACCGAACTGCTGGACGCCGGCCTGGACGGGTTGCTGACCGCCGTGTTCAACATCGCCGCGATCAGCGTGCTGCTGTTCTTCCTCGACGTGCCGCTGGCGCTGATCGCGCTCGGGTCGCTGGTCCCGATGTGGTTGCTGTACCGGTGGTTCTCCGCACGCGCGAGCGCCGCGTTCCGCCGCACCCGCGAGACCGTCGCGGCCATGATCGTCAACATCGTCGAGACCTTCAACGGCATCCGGGCGGTGCAGGCGTTCCGGCGCGAGGAGCGCAACGACACGATCTTCGCCGACCTCAACCACGCGTACCGCAGGGCCAACCAGCACGCCTTCAAGCTGCACGCGGTGTTCATCCCGGGCACGGCGCTGATCGGCAACCTCGCGCAGGTCGTCGTGCTGCTCGTCGGCGGCTACCGGGTCGCCGAGGGTGGTCTCGAGCTCGGCGTGCTGACCGCGTTCCTGCTCTACCTCTGGCAGTTCTTCGACCCGATGGAGGACGTCGCCGTCTTCTACAACTCGCTGCAGTCGGCGACCGCGGCGCTGGAGAAGATCGCGCTGGTGCTGGCCGAGAGGCCCACCGTGCCCGAACCCGCCACGCCGGCCCGCCTGCCCGTACCGGCGCCGGGCGAGATCCGGTTCGAGGCCGTCGAGTTCGGTTACCTGCCCGGCCGTCCGGTCCTGCGCCGCCTCGACCTGCAGATCCCGGCGGGGCAGACGGTGGCGCTCGTGGGTGCCACCGGGGCCGGCAAGACGACCATCGCCAAGTTGATCTCCCGCTTCTACGACCCGACGTCCGGGACGGTCCGCCTGGACGGCGTCGACCTGCGCGAGCTGTCCGGGGACGACCTGCACCGGGCCTGCGTGATGATCACCCAGGAGGGCTTTCTGTTCTCCGGGTCGGTGGCCGACAACATCGGCTTCGGACGGATCGGCGCCTCCCGCGCGCAGATCGAGGACGCGGCGCGCGCGGTCGGGGCCGACGGTTTCGTGCGCGCCCTGCCGGACGGGTACGACACCGACGTCCGCAAACGTGGCGGGCGGCTGTCGGCCGGGCAGCGTCAACTCGTGGCGTTCGCCCGCGCGTTCCTCGCCGACCCGGCGGTGCTCGTCCTGGACGAGGCCACCTCGTCGCTGGACGTCCCGAGCGAGCGCGCGGTGCAGCGGGCACTGCGCACCGTCCTCGCGGCACGCACGTCACTGATCATCGCCCACCGGCTCTCGACGGTGGAGATCGCCGACCGGGTCCTGGTGCTGGACGGCGGCCGGGTCGTCGAGGACGGCACCCCCGCGGACCTCATCGCCGCCGGCGACGGCGAGTTCGCGGCGCTGCACGCCTCCTGGCGCGACTCGCTGGTCTGACGGGTCCGGCCCGGCGAACTCAGGTCGAACTCGGCGCCGGCGTGTCGCTCGCCGATCCAGCGATGTCGACGCCGCACCGGGTCCGCACGTCCGCGCTCACCTTGGCCGCGGCATCGGCGAACGCGCCGGTCGCGAGCGACTGGCTCGCCTGCCCGAACGCCTGCAGTTGCGCCGGGCTGAGCTTGCTCGGATCCTGCGCCTGCTCCGGCGTGATCCCCGCCTTGGCGAGGGCGTCCACCAGGCCCTGCATCGTGGTGGCCATGACGTCCCAGGACGCCTTGATGTCCGACGGCGCGATGGCGTCGATGTGCTTGATCGCCGTCACCACCGCCGCGGCGTTGGACATGAAACTGCCGCTGTTCTGGCCCTCGAGGCTGCTCAGGTGCGCGCCCTCGGCCTTGATGACGCCGCAGTAGTCCCCGCCGCCCCCGCCGAGGATGCCCGTGGCAGCCGGGGTGCTCGTGCCCGAACCGGGCCGGGTGCCGGCCGGCGTGCTGCTGGCGACCTTCCCGTTGCCGGAGACCAACCCGCCGCCGCTGCTGCCGCAGGCGGCCAGGGTGGCGGACGCCAGCACGGCGGCCGCCAAAATGCGCATGCGCATGACGAACTCCCTCCCCGGGGTCCGCACCGCGCGGGCCCCGATGTCGGCACATCCTGCCAGCTTGCGGGCGGCTCGCGCGAGGTCGTCGCTCAGGGCAGGGCCGCGAAGGCGACGGCCGCGGCGGTGGCGACGTTGAGCGAGTCGACCCCCGGCGCCATCGGGATGCGCACCCGCCGGTGCGAGGCCGCCAGCGCGGCGGCGGACAGGCCCGGCCCCTCGGCGCCCAGCAGCACCGCCCAGCGCGGCGGCGGCGGTACGGCCGCGAGCGGTGTCGCGTCCGGCGCGGGGGTCATCGCGAGCAGCGTGTAGCCGGCTTCGCCCACCGCCGCGAGCGAACCGGGCCATCCGGCCAGAACGGC
>SCQZ01000263.1 GCA_004299665.1 Jatrophihabitans sp. | reverse complement strand
CGGAAGGTCTGCGGCGTGCCCGGCAGGTGCCAGTCGTACGGCAGCGCGATGAAGCACACGATGAAACCGAGGCCGCCGAGCGCGGCGATCGCGAAGCACAGCGCGACGCGACGCTCGAGTTTCTTCTCCGCCCTCGCCCCGGCCACCGGGTGCCGGCTGGCGCGCGCCAGGATGTGGACGCCGTCCGCCGCCGCCCCCGCGCGCATCGCCTCCTCGGGCGACATGGCGCGCAGTTCGTCCGCGGACGGTCCCTCGGAAGATCCGTGCGTCATTCGGTCTTCGCTCCGATCCAGAGGATGATGATCATGATCGCGCCGACGCCCGCGACCCAGATGACGATCGCCTCGGAGACCGGGCCGATCCGGTCGATGCCGTGACCGCCGGGGTCCTGGGAGGCCTTGATGGTCTGGATGTAGCCGACGATCTCGCGCTTCTCCTGCGGCGTGATCTGGTTGTTGCTGAAGACCGGCATGTTCTCGGGCCCGGTGAGCATGGCCGTGTAGATCTGCAGGTCCGTCGCCTCGTTGAGGGACGGCGCGGCCTTGCCGGCGGACAGCGGTGCGCCCTTGAAGGTCATGCCGTGGCAGGAGGCGCAGTTCAGGCGGAACAGGTCGCCGCCCTTGCCGAGGTCGGTCGTCGCGCGCAGCGTTCCCGTGGGGATGTCGATCCCGCCGCCCATCGACTGGACGAACGCGGCGAGCTCGCGGATCTGCTGGTCGTCGAACTTGGCCGGCTTGCGCGTCATCTCCGCCGCCTGCCCGGTGGCGGGCATGCGACCGGTGCTCACCTGGAAGTACACGGCCGCGCCACCGACGCCGAGCAGCGGCACCCCGCGACCGGGCACGCCCTGCAGGTTGGCCCCGTGGCAGGTGATGCAACTGGTCTCGTACAACTGGCGGCCCTTGGCGGCCATCTCCGCCGGCGTGTTGCTGTCGGAGGCGCCCGACGAGCCGGCGAAAAGCGTGTACGCGCCGCCCATCGTGGCGAGGGCGCCGACGATGACGGCGGTGGCGGCGATGCGCCGCCGCAGCCCGGGGCGCCGGCGCTTGGGGCGGCGCGGCGCCGCGTCGTCGCGATCGGTCGAGGCGTCCGGAACGGCAGGGGTGAAGCCCAGTTCGTCGGGAACGTCGAACTCTTCGCTCACGTGGCGTCCCTTCGCGCGTGCGGTTCGATCGGCCGGCAGGTCGGTGCGGGTGTCATTGGATGATGTAGATGACGGTGAACAGCCCGATCCAGACGACGTCGACGAAGTGCCAGTAGTAGGACACGACGATCGCCGAGGTCGCCTGCGCGGGCGTGAACTTGGACAAGGTGGTGCGGATCAGGAAGAAGATGAACGCCGCCAGGCCGCCGATCACGTGCAGTGCGTGGAAGCCCTCGGTCAGGTAGAACACCGAGCCGTAGCCGGTCGCCGAGATCGTGTTGCCGTGCACGACCTCCATCCGGAACTCGTTCGCCTGCCCCAGGACGAACACGAGGCCGAGGATGAAGGTCAGCGTGAACCAGCGCCGCAGCTTGTAGACGTCGCCTTTCTCCGCCGCGAACACGCCCCACTGGCAGGTGAAGCTGGAGGCGACGAGGATAAGGGTGAACGGGAGCGCGTACGGGACGTCCGGGTGGATCTTCTCGCCGTCGGGCAGGGTCATGGGCCAGTCGCCCGCGTGCACCGCCCGCATCGTGAAGTACATCGCGAACAGGCCGGCGAAGAACATCAGCTCGCTGGAGAGCCACACGATGGTGCCGACGCTGACGATGTTGGGCCGCGTCAGGGAGTGCACCTTGCTGGACTCGAAGGGAGCCGTCGCGGTCGAGGTCACCCACGCATTATGGCCTGCCGGGGCCGCGCCGGTGCGCTGGGGTGGCCCCGTGCGGGCACGGGTCGCGAGGGCGTCGCGCGCTGCTCGATAGCATGCGAGCCATGGCCGATTCGGGTGCCCGCGTCACCGTCTGCGTCTACAGCAATTCCGCGGACGTGCGGGCGCGGGTGCGCACCGCGGTCGGCCGGCGACCGGCGCCGGACACGGGGCGCATCGAGTGGGTGGAGTGCGCGAACCACGCCGAACTGCTCGAGCAGCTCGACCTCGGCGGGCTGGACTGCGTGATCCTGGACGGGGACGCCCAGCCGACCGGTGGCATGGGGCTGGCCCGGCAGTTCAAGTACGAGATCGACGACTGCCCGCCGCTGGTCGTGCTCGTCGGCCGCAAGCAGGACGGCTGGCTGGCCGCCTGGTCGCTGGCGGACGCCGTCCTGCCGCTGCCCCCGAACCCGATCGAGGCCGCGTCCGTCGTGGCCGAGCAGCTGCGCCGCCGCAGGGCGGGCATCCCCGTGGTGCGGTGAACCCCGACCCGCCCGCCGCGGGCGCGGCGCAGCGCGCCTGGCCGCAGTTGCTGACGGCGCTTCTGGCCGGGCAGTCGCTGTCCTCCGCGGACACCGCCTGGGCGATGGACGAGATCATGGCCGGGAACGCCGCGCCGTCGCAGATCGCCGCATTCGCCGTCCTGCTGCGGGCCAAGGGCGAGACACCGGAGGAGATCGCGGGGCTGATCGACACGATGCTGCGACGTGCCGTGCGCGTCGACGTGCCCGTGCGCGCGGTGGACGTCGTGGGCACCGGCGCCGACCGTGCCCACACCGTCAACATCTCCACGATGGCCGCGCTCGTCGTCGCCGGGACCGGTCGGCGGGTCGTCAAGCACGGCAACCGCGCGGCGACCTCGGCGTGCGGGACCGCCGACGTCCTGGAGGAACTCGGCGTCGCGATCGACCTGCCCGCCGAGGGGGTCGCCCGGTCGGTCGCCGAGGTGGGGATCGGCTTCTGCTTCGCGCCGATGTTCCACGCCGGGATGCGCCACTCGGGCGGGACCCGCCGCGAACTGGGCGTGCCGACCTTCTTCAACTTCCTCGGCCCGCTGAGCAAC
The DNA here is from genome assembly GCA_004299665.1 of Jatrophihabitans sp. Taxonomy (GTDB): domain Bacteria; phylum Actinomycetota; class Actinomycetes; order Mycobacteriales; family Jatrophihabitantaceae; genus FW021-bin43. The sequence continues at coordinate 4,540 of SCQZ01000263.1, read as the reverse complement.
CCCGCCCGCGTCACCGCCTCGGCCATCGGCTGCGCCGACGCACGCATGGCGCCGGTGATGGCGGCGGTGCTCGCCGCGCGCGGCGACTGCGCGCTGGTGTTCCGCGGGGACGACGGCCTGGACGAACTGACCACCACGACCACCTCCAGCGTGTGGGTCGCCTCCGGCGGGACGGTGACCCGGATGCGGGTCGACCCGGCGTCGCTGGGGATCGCCGCCGTGCCCGCGGACGCGCTGCGCGGGGCCGACCGGGTGCACAACGCCGCCGTGGTGCGCGAGGTGCTCGCGGGGGGCGGCCGGGGGGCGCGCGACGCCGTGCTGCTCAACGCGGCCGCGGCGATCGCCGTCCACGACGGGGTCAGCGCGGATTCGCTCGACGACGCGCTGCGCGCCGGCCTGGCCGAGGCCACCCGGGCCGTCGACACGGGCGCCGCCGCGGACGTCCTGGAGCGCTGGGTGGCCGCGGGGCGGGCGGCGCGCGGCTGACGGACACGGTGGACACTGGAGCCGTGCCCCCGACCGGATCCCAGCCGCCCAGGGCCCGCCGCAGGGTCCCGCCGCTGGCGCTCGCCGCCTGGCTGGTCGCGGCAGCGCTCACGGTGCTCGTCGGGCTGGCCGTCGCCGCGCACTGGGACTCGGCGTCGTCGATGGCCGGGATGCACATGCACTCGGCCGGCGACGCGCTCACCCGCGCCGGGGGCAGCCCCGCCGGGCCGCTGCTGGGCTGGGCCCTGTTCACCAAGTGGCAACTCGACGCCATCGCGGTGGCCGCCCTGGTGGTGGTCACCGCCGCCTACCTGACCGGCGTGGCCCTGGTCCCGCTGCGCACCCCGGGCGCCCGCTGGCCGGTGGGACGCACCGTGTCCTTCCTGGCCGGTGTCGCCGTGACCGGATACGCGACCTGCGGCGCGATCGCCGTCTACGACCAGGCGCTGTTCACCGCGCACATGTGCGGGCACCTGGCGCTGGTCATGCTGGCACCGGCGCTGTTCGTCGGCGGCAGCCCGCTGCGTCTGGCCATCGACACGACGCCGCCTCGCGTCGGCCGGTGGCTGGCGCGGGTGGCGACCGGGCGCGTCCTGGCGCTGCTCACCGCGCCACCCGTGGCGCTGGCGACCTACACCGCGGTGATCGTGGGCAGCCACCTCACCGGGATCATGGACGTGATCATGCGCAACACCTGGGCGGGCCAGGTGGAGCACCTGGTGTACCTCGTCGTCGGGTGGCAGTTCTTCGTCCTGGTCGTGGGTGACGAGCCGATCCGCTGGCGCCTCGCGTCGCCGGCCCGCTGGCTGATCCTCGCCGTCGGCATGGCCGTCGACACCTTCACCGGCATCGTCCTGATGCAGGGCAACCGCGCCATCGAGATGGTCGCGACGCCCGGCGTCTTCGTCGACCGGCTCGCCGACACCCGCACCGGCGGCGCGATCATGTGGTTCGGCGGCGACGGGTTGATGGCCGCGGTGATGCTCGTGCTGGTGATCACCTGGCTGCGCAACGCCGGCACCGAGCGCGCCGAGCCCAGCGGCTGGCTGGAGCAGGCGCGGCGGGCGGCGTTCCACGACGCGATCGGCACCGGCACCGACGAGGACGTCGACGAGGACGACGCGGCGCGCGCGTCCTACAACGCCTGGCTGCAGAAGCTGGACCGCTCGGGCTGAACCGCCCTCACCACCCGATGTCGAACGTGGCGTCCAGGTCGAGGCGGGAGTAGGCGCGGAAGGCGATGTGGGTCTCGGTGTGCAGCACGCCCGCGACCTTCGAGAGCCTGCCGGCGACCGTGTCGGCGATCTGGTCGAACTCCCGCACCCGGACGACGGCGATCAGGTCGACGTCCCCGGAGACCGAGTAGACCTCGCTGACGCCCTCGAGGTCGGCGATCGCCGTCGCGACCTCGGGGATGCGGTCCGCCTCGACGGACAGCAGGACGATCGCGGTGATCATGCTCGCTCCGCAAGCCGTCGCTCGGCACTCATGCCGAGATCCTAGGCATCCGGCGGCGCTCGCCGGGGGCGGCCACCGCGGCCCGCCCGTCCCCGGCCGGGCGCGCCCCCGCGGGGCCCGCGTTCGCGAGCCAGCGCACCAGGCCGCCGGCCCCGGCGGCGGGCAACTGCCACGGCTGCGAGGCGCTGACCAGCCGCGTGCCCGGCTCCTCGAGCCATCGCAGGATGCACTCGACCTCCTCGGCCAGCACCTCGTGCGCCGGCGCCACCACGTCCGCCGTCGCGAGCATCGCCTCGATGACCGGGCCGGGGGCGGTGCCCCGCGGTGCCGTCGCGGCCGCGGCGAGGCGGCCGCGACGGATCACGCTCAGCTCCCAGCCGCCCGGGTCCGCACGATCGCGCGCCGGCTGCCCGGGGCGGCCGTCCGGACCGGCGCCCGCCGGCCGCGCCGCGACGAGCTCGTCGATGTCGCACAGCGCATGCAGCCGCTGCATGCGGGCACACGCGCGCACCACCGATGCCACGCGGTCGCGGACCACCGCCGCCTGCTCGAAGCGTTCCTGCGCCGCGAGTTCGGCGATCCTGCCCTCCAGCGGCGCGACCAGCGGGCGCACGTCGCCGGTCCAGGCGGCCGCGACGAGCTCCACCAGCGCCCCGTACCGATCGGGGGTGATGCCGCCCTCGCACGGGGCGTGGCAGCGGCCGATGCCCGCGAGCGCGCACGCTGCGCGCACCGCGCGACGCAGGCTGAGCCGGTCGCTGCACTGGCGCAACGGCACGGCGTCGTGGATGGCGTCACGGACCGCCCCCGCCTGCCGCGGGGAACGCAGCGGCCCGAGATACCGGGCGTGGGCGTCGGTCCGGGAGTGCACGATCGACAGCCGGGGGAACGGCTCGTCGGTCAGCTTGAGCCAGACGGAGCGCTCCGGATACTTCGAGCGCCGGTTGTAGCGGGGCTTGTGCGCGGCGATGAGGCGCAGTTCGCGCACCTGCGCCTCGAGGGCGTGGGCGCAGACGATGGGGTCCACCGTCTCGGCCAGCCCGACCATCTCGCCCATGCGGCTGCGGGTCTCGCTGGAGACGAAGTACTGCCGCACCCGGCGCCGCAGCGACCTGCTCGTGCCGACGTACAGCGGGGTGCCCTGACGGTCACGGAAGATGTACACCCCGGGCGACTCGGGCAGGCCGTCGGCGAGGTGGCGTTTGCGGCGCTGGGCGGGGCTGACGCGCGTCGAGTAGTCGCGCAACTCCGGCAGCGACTGGACGCCCAGGGTGCCGAGACGGCCGAGGAGCGCGTGCAGGACGTCGACGGTGGCGCGGGCGTCGGCCAGCGCGCGGTGGGTCGGCGTGGTCCGCGCGCCGACGTGGGCGGCGAGGGTGGCGAGTTTGCAGTTGGGGACCTCGTCGCGGGTGAACACCCGGCGGGCGAGCAGGGCCGTGTCCACCACCGCGAACCGCGGCCACGCCAGCTCGGCGCCGGCGCAGGCCGACCTGAGGAAGCCGACGTCGAACGGCGCGTTGTGGGCGACCAGCACACTGCCGCGGGCGAACTCCAGGAAGGCCGGCAGCACCGCGCCGATCGGCGGCGCCGCGCGGACCATCGCCTCGGTGATGCCGGTCAGCACGGTGACGATCGGGCTGATCGGCACGCCGGGGCGCACGAGGGTCTGGAACTCGCCCACTACCTCGCCGCCGCGGACGCGGACCGCACCGATCTCGGTGATGCCGTCCGCAGCGGCCGAGCCGCCCGTCGTCTCCAGATCGACGACCGTGAAGTGCGTCAGGCGCAGCGGCTGGTCCAGCTCGTCCAGGAGCAGTTGCCGCGCGGATGCCGCCATGGGCGTGACCGTAGGCCGGGGGTACGACACGACCGGGCAGCAGCGGGCCGCGGCTACCCTGGCCCGGTGGAAGGGGAGGCGTCGGACCGGGCCGCGGTGCGGCTGAGCCCTCCCGCCCGCCGTCGCCTCGTCGAACTCGGGGCCGAGACCCTGGGCAGGCTGCGTCCGGAGGAGGTTCCGGTCGCCCTGCGCGCGGTGGCGCGATTCACGCCGAAGGGCCGCGTCCAGCGCGGCGGGGTGGCGATCGCGGCGGCGCTCGATGCCGACGACGACTTCCGCGCGCACGTCGCGTCCGCCGTGGAGGAGGCGCTGCCCGTCCTGGCCGCCGCGGTACGCGGCGGGGACACCGCGGCCTGCGATCCGGCCGACGTCGCCGCGACCGCCTTCCTGCTGCGGCCGCCGCAGTGGCTGCAGACCGTCGCCGACGACGTCCGGGAGTGGGACCGCCGTCAGGGTGCGGGCAAGCAAGTTACGGCGGAGCGGGACCGGATGCGCGAGGAGGTCACGGCGCTAACGGCCCGGCTGAAGGCCGAGCGCGCGTCGCACCGGACGGCGATCGCCGAGGCCGTGGCGGCGGTCGAGGCCGACCTGGCGCGGGTCCGGCGCGAGCTGCGGGCGCGGACGGAGCAGGCGCGCGACGCCGACCGCGCCCGGGACGAGGCGGTCGCGGCACTGGCCGAGGAGCAGGAGCGGGCCGGTCGGGCGGCGGCCGCCGCGGACGCCGAGGCGCGTGCGCTGCGGGCCCGGGTCGCGGAACTG
>SCQZ01000262.1 GCA_004299665.1 Jatrophihabitans sp. | reverse complement strand
GCCGTGTGGGGGCCGGGCGGGACGCCGGTGTCCGAGGCATTCGCCGGTCAGGCCGTCACCCTCGAGCTGGCGGACCAGATCGACATCGGCCGGGGCGACCTGCTGGCGCGGCCGGCGAACCGGCCGCACGTGGGGCAGGAACTGGACGCGATGGTGTGCTGGTTCTCGCCTGACACCCGGCTGACCCCGGACGCCCGCTTCACCTTGCAGCACACCACCCGCTCCACGCGCGCGGTGGTCGGGCGCCTGGACTACCGCCTCGACGTGAACACGCTGCACCGCGACGAGAACGCGCCGGCACTGACATTGAACGAGATCGGACGGGTGCGGCTGCGCACCCAGCAGCCGCTGCTGTTCGACCCGTACCGCCGCAACCGCAACACCGGCTCGTTCATCCTCGTCGACGAGACGACGAACAACACCGTCGCCGCCGGGATGATCCTCGGCCCGTCGCAGAACGAGGCGAGCGTCGTCTGGCACGGCGGCGCGGTGACCCGCGATCAGCGGCCCAGCCGCGGGATGACGGTGTGGTTGACGGGGCTGTCCGGCTCGGGCAAGTCCAGCGTCGCGGTCGAGGTGGAACGGCGCCTGGTCGCCTCCGGACGGCCGGCGTACCTGCTCGACGGTGACAACCTGCGGCACGGCCTGAACGCCGACCTGGGTTTCTCGGCCGCCGACCGGGCCGAGAACGTGCGCCGCGTCGCGGCGGTCGCCCGGTTGATGGCCGACGCCGGGATGGTCGCGCTGGTGTCGTTGGTGTCGCCCTACCGCGCCGATCGCGACGCCGCGCGGGCCGCGCACGAGGCGGCCGGCCTGCCGTTCCTGGAGGTGTTCGTCGACACGCCGCTGGCGGTGTGCGAGGCACGCGATCCCAAGGGCATGTACGCCAGGGCGCGGGCCGGCGAGATCGCGCACTTCACCGGGATCGACGACCCGTACGAGGCCCCGCAGTCCCCGGACCTGCTGCTGCGGCCGGAGGACGGTGACATCACCGCGCAGGCAGCGATCGTGCTCGCGCGGATGGACCGCGCCGAACGGTGAGCCGATCCGACCTCGAGGTGGCCGCCGCTCTGGCCGAGGAGGCCGGTCGGCTGCTACTCGACCTGCGCGCGGCGCCCGGGCTGACCGGCCCCGAACTGGGCGCCCGCGGTGACGCGGAGTCCAACGCACTGCTGCTGCGCCGCCTGGCCGCCGAGCGCCCGGACGACGCCGTGCTCTCGGAGGAGGGCGGCACGTCGGCGGACCGGTCCAGGGCCGACCGCGTCTGGATCGTCGACCCGCTGGACGGGACCCGCGAGTACGCCATGCCCGGCCGTGATGACTGGGCGGTGCACGTCGCGCTGTGGGAGCGCGGCCGCGAGATCACCGCGGCGGCGGTGGCACAACCGGCGCTCGGCGCGGTGTACGCGGGCGGCGCCGGGTACGCCGGCGGCGCGGTGTACCCGGGCGGCGCCGTGTACCCGGGCGGCACGGTGGCCGCAGCGCCGGCCGGCCCGCGGGTCCTGCTGGTGAGCGACTCGCGCCCGCCGCCGTTCGCCGCCGACGTCGCCGCCGCGATCGGGGCCGAGGTGCGCCCGATGGGATCGGCGGGGGCCAAGGCGATGGCGGTGTTGCGGGGCGAGGCGATCGCGTACGTGCACGCGGGCGGGCAGTGGGAGTGGGACTCCGCCGCTCCGGTCGGGGTGGCGCTGGCGGCCGGGCTGCACGCCTCCCGCATCGACGGCGCGGCCCTGGCCTACAACAGCGCGCATCCGTACCTGCCGGACCTGCTGATCTGCCACCCGAGCGTGGCCGCCGCCTTGCTGGCGGCCCTCGCGCGGCACTCCTAGACATCCCTGGCGCAAGACCGGTTCGGTGCACGCCCATTAGGCTGGAACCGCGCCGCGCTGCCGGGAAGGAGGTTGCCATGACCGAGCCCGAGGACCCCGAGGTTGCCGTGTCCGTCACCCGTGACGAGCTGGCCGAGGCGGAGGCCGACGTCGTCGACGACCTGCAGCGGCCGGGACCGCTCGAGGCGGACGACGCCGACGTCCTGGACCAGAAGCGCGACGTCCCGGACGACGAGGCCGACGACTACCGGTAATCGCTCGTCCCGAGGTCGAGACCTTCCGCAGCGGACACGCCGACCGGCGTTGAACGGGTCCCGTCCGTCCTGATACCTGTGTGGGCGAACGGACGTTCGGACGAGGGTGCGGGGGCGACGCGATGGTGACCGAACTCGCGTGCACCGCCGCCGGCATCGCCGCGGCCACCCGGGTGGCGGCGGCCGCAGCGGCGCCGGTGGACCCGTTCGCCCTCGCCGAACTGCCGCCCTCGCCGGACGGCCGCCGGCTGCACCTGACCATGCCGTGCCGCTCGGGCGCGCGCGGGCGCTCGGCCCGGCACCCGGTCGTGCTGCACCCGGACTGGACCGTCACCACGCCGCACGATCTCGAGCTCGAGCGCATCGCGGTGGCGATGGGCGGCGCACGGGTGTCCTGCCTGGACCTCGCCGAGCGCGAGGCGGGCGCGCTTCGCACCCTGGTCCAGGTCCGCGCGCGCCGCGCGGCGCCGGGCATCGCCCGGACCCGGGGCGGCGAATGGCTGGTCCGCACGCCCGTCGCCGGCTGCCGATGCACCACACCGCACCGGCGGGCGTCCGAGAGCGCCGAGCACCTGCGCGGTCTGGTGCACGCGGGCTTTCGCGCGAGCTGCTCGCCCGAGCGTCTCGGGCGGCTGCTCACCGCCGTGGAGCGCGCCCACGACACCACCTGGGGCCGGGTTCCCGAGGACGAATGGGGCGCGACCGCGTGCGTGCGCGAGCGCGACGGCCTGGCCCGGCTGTGGGAGGCGGGGCTGCACCCGGAACTCGTCGCCCGTATCCACGCCGGGATCTGGGCGGAGGGGCCGGCGATGCCCGCGTGGTTCTACCTCGGGGCGGCGACGCGGCAGGCGGACCTGGGTTGGCTCGCCGAGACGCTGCGCGCCGCGCCCGATCCTGCCATCGCGGTCTGGCTCGCGTGGACGGCGACCGACGCCGACCGCGCCGCGCCCGGGGCACGCGGCGAATGGCTGCGCGCGGGCATCTCGCGCCCGCACATCCTCGCGCTGACGGCGGCGCGCTACATCGCCACCGACGTGGCCCGGCTCGCGGCGTTCAGCACGCGCAGCATCCCCCGCTGCGGCCGGGTACTCGCCGCCTGGCACCTGGCCGGCTGCCGGCCGTCCGTCGAGGACCTAGTCGGCCTCGACCGCCTCGACGTCGATCCGTGGTACGAGCCGTCGCGGCGCGCCGTCGACTGGCTGTGCACGCGGGTGCCACCGAGCCGCCCGCTGAGCCGTACCCAGGCGGGCCTGATCCTGGCCGCCTGCGGGACCCGCGGCGCGGCGCTGCACGCGATCACGCTCGGCGCCACGGACCCGAACAGCGCCGTCGCCGCCCTGAAAGGAACGTGATGGACCCGCGGACCCGCACCGACTAC
>SCQZ01000261.1 GCA_004299665.1 Jatrophihabitans sp. | reverse complement strand
GTCCACCGCGGCGATGTGATCGGCGTCGAAGGCGTGGCGCAGGCCGAAGGTGTACGCGAGGATGCCGACGCCGACGCTGAAGACCGGGTGGTCGCCGCCGAGGGCGTAGTGATGGGGGACGACCAGCCCGAACAGCACCCCGAAACCGATCACGTGCAGCAGGACGACGAAGCCGGCCATGCCCCACAGCGAGCGCCGGTCCGCGCCGGAGAGCCCGTCGCGGAACGCGCGCACGCGGCTGGGGCGCGCGGGTGCCGGCGCCTGCACGGTCGTCACCCGGCCCACGATAGCTTATTGCGAACAGGTTGCAACAAGTGGCAGATCATGGTCCCGTCGCCGGGATGGTTGGATGCCTGGCATGCGGTGGGACGCCCTGTTCGACGACCTCGCCGCCCAGGCGCAATCGCTGGAGCGGGCCGAGCGTGCCGCCCGGATCGAGGAGCGCACCCGCGCCGAGTTCGGCGACCTCGCCCTGCTCGACCGGGTGCGCACGGCGGTGGGCGCCCGGCTGCGGGTGCAGACGAGTGCGGGCGGGACGCTCGGCGGCACGCTCACGCGGTGGGGCGGCGACTGGCTGCTGCTCGCCGAGGACGGCGGCGCCGAGGTCCTGGTCGCCCTGGCGGCGGTGGTGACGATCGGCGGCCTGCCCCCGGCCGCGGCGGTGCCCGGGACGGTGGATGCGGTGACGGCGCGCCTCGGGCTGCGCAGCGTGCTGCGGCGACTGGCCCGCGACCGCGCTCCGGTGCGCCTGTTGCTGGCGGGGGGAGCGTCCGTCGACGCGGTCATCGACCGGGTCGGGTCCGATTTCCTCGAGGCGGCGGTCGTCGCGCCCGGTGAGGCGCGCCGGGCCGCGGCGGTGCGCGGCGTCCAGATCGTGCCGACGGCCGCACTAGCCGCGGTGCGCCGCTTCGCCTGACGGGCCCTCGCCCCCGGTGAAGGGATGCTGCGCGACGTAGTCGCGGGTCTGGTCGTACATCCGGGCGATGTACTCCTCCAGCTTCGCCCGCTCGACGCGCCACTGGCCGCGCCCGCCGATGCGGATGCCCTGCAGGTCACCGTTGCGCACCAGCGCGTACGTCTGCGACGCCGAGATGTTCAGCACCTCGGCCACGTCGGCCAGGGTCAGGAATCGATCCGGAGGGAATCCGCCGTGCGCTGTCGCGGTCACGGTGCACAGTCTGGCAAACGGCGGCCGCGTCACGCGGTTGTCCACAGCCGGTACCCACGTCCGCGTTCCATCGGGCAAAATGGGACAGATGGCCCGCGTCGTCCCCTCCCCTGCCCCATCGACCGGGCCGTCGGCCGGGCCGTCGCCCGCCTCGCCGGTCCCGCGCCGGACCCGGGCACCGCGGTGGCTGGACCTGCGGCTGGCCGGCGGCATCGCCCTGGTCCTGCTGGCGGTGGTGGTCGGGGCGCGGCTGTTCAGCACGGCACAGCGCACCGAACCGGTGCTGGCCGTCACGCGGGACCTCGCCGCCGGGACCGTCTTGCGCGCGGGCGACCTGACCGTCGTGCAGGTGCGCGTGCCCGGGTCGACCTACCTGGACGATCGCGGCGCCGCCGTGGGCAAGGCGCTGACGCGCCCGGTGAGCGCGGGCGAGTTGCTGCCCGCCGGCGCCGTGGCGCAGGCGCCCGCGACGACGACGCTGAGCGTGCCGCTCGCCGCGGGCAGCGCCCCGTCGCTGCGGGCCGGGCAGCGGATCGGGTTGTGGCTGTCCACCCCGGCGTGTGCCTCGGTCGTGCTGCTCGCGGAAGTGCCGGTGCAGCAGGTCGCGCCGGCCGCCGGGCTGGGCGGCGGCCAGGACGTCGTGATCGGCGTGCGGCCCGACCAGGTCGAGCGGGTGATCGGGGCGCTCGCGATCGACAAGGCCGTCGTGCGGGCCGGTGTCCTCACCGGCTCCGCTGCGAACGCCGCCGCGCTGCCGCCGCTCACCGACTGCCTGCGGCAGGGACGATGAGGCACGGATGAGGCTGACGGTCCTCACCGCGGCCGACGGTGCGCCCTGGGAGACCCGGTGGCTGGCGGCGCTGGAGTCCGCCCCGCTCGGCGTGACGGTCGCCCGGCGCTGCCTGGACGTCGTCGAACTCCTCGCCGTCGCCGCGTCCGGGCAGGCGCAGGCGGCGCTCGTGACCGGATCGTTGCGGCAGTTCGACGCCGACGCCGTGGATCGGCTGCGGGCCTGCTCGGTGGCGCCGGTCGGCGTCGTCCGCCGCGGCGACGAGGGCGCCGAGCAGCAGTTGCGGGCCGTCGGCGTCGAGTTCCTGATACCCGAGGACGCCGAGGCGCCGGTCGTCGCGACCGTCCTCGCCGAGGCGGTACGGGCCGCGGGGCAGCCGGAGGTGGCGGCCCGCGCGGCACGCACCTTCGCCGGCGGCGGTGCACACGCGACCGCGGTGCCTCCGGGCAGCGCGGCTGCGGTGATCACGACCGCGACGCGGCGGGGCGAGGTGATCGCGGTCTGGGGGCCGACCGGCGCGCCGGGCCGCACCACGGTCGCGGTCAACCTCGCGGACGAGTTGGGCCGGCTGGGGCTGGCGGCGCTGCTGATCGACGCCGACGTGTACGGCGGGACGATCGCGACCGTGCTGGGGCTGCTCGACGAGTCACCCGGGCTGGCGGCGGCCTGCCGCCAGGCCGCCGCCACCGGCCTGGACGCTGCCGCGCTCGCCGCTCACTGCTGGCAGCTGGGGCCCGGGCTGCGGGTCCTGACCGGCATGCCCATCGCCGCGCGCTGGCCGGAACTGCGCCCGGCCGCGGTCGAGTCGGTGCTGGACACCGCGCGCTCGCTGGCCGACTTCGTCGTCGTCGACTGCGGGTTCTCGCTCGAGACCGACGAGGAGATCTCGTTCGACACGCTGGCGCCGCGCCGCAACGGTGTCACGCTGGCGGTGCTGGGATGTGCCGACGTCGTGCTGGCCGTGGGCGCTGCGGACCCGGTCGGCATGCAGCGACTGGTCCGGTCCCTGGCCGAACTGCGCGACGTCGACCCGGCCGGAACCGTGCAGGTGGTGCTCAACCGGGTCCGGGCACGCGTGGTGCCCGGCGACCCGGCGGTCGAGGTCGGCGCCGCGCTTCGCCGGTTCGCCGGGTGTGACCCGGCCGCACTGCTGCCCGAGGACCGCGACGCGCTCGACGCCGCGCTCGCCGGCGGGCGCTCACTGGCCGAGGCTCGCCCGAACAGCGCGCTGCGCCGGGCGGTGGGCGAGTTCGCGGGGCGGCTGGCGGGCGTGCCCGCCGCACCGGCGCGCCGCGGACGGTGGCGCTGACCGGGGCGGGACGATCCTGGGAGTATGACCGCTGTGACGAGGAACGCGTCGACGCCTGAGCGGCTGCGCCCGGCGGACGTCGCGTCCCTGCACGCGGAGCGGGCGAACACCGTGCAGCATGTCGGCGGCCTGAGCATCTTCCAGATCCCGGCCGACGGCTTCGACTACGACCGGTTGGTACGTCTGCTGGAGGAGCGCATCGCGCTGGTACCCCGCTACCGCCAGCGGGTGCTCACGGTGCCGGGACGGCTCGCGGCGCCGGTGTGGGTCGACGACACGCACTTCGACATCACCTACCACGTGCGGCGCTCGGCGCTACCGCGGCCCGGCGACGAGCAGGCCCTGCTGGACGTCAGCGCCCGCATCCTGTCCCGGCTGCTCGACCGGGATCGGCCCCTCTGGGAGATGTATCTGATCGAAGGGTTGGCCTCGGACCGCTTCGCGGTGCTGACCAAGACGCACCAGGCGATGATCGACGGTGTCGGGGCGATCGACATCGAGCAGGTCCTGCTCGACGCCGCCCCCCGGCCGCGCCGCACCGTCGGCCCCGTGTGGATGCCCGCGCCGGAGCCGGGACGCGTGATGCTCGTCCGGGACGCCGTCCACGCCGCCCTCACCGCTCCGCTGCGCTCGGCCGCCGCGCTGGCACGGGTGGGGGTGAGCGACGGCCAGGCGCTGGCCCGGCAGGCGGCCCGCGCGACGGGGCGGCACCTGGGCCGCGCGCGCCCCGCATCGCCGCTGATCGCCGTACCGGGGCGGCAGCGCCGTCTCGCGTTCGCCCGCACCTCGCTGGCGGACTACCGGCAGGTCCGGGACGCGCAGGGGGGCACCGTCAACGACGTCGCGCTCGCGACGCTCACCGGGGCGTTGCGGGCGTGGCTGGTGGGCCGCAGGGTCGAACTGCGCCCGAACGAGTCGGTGCGGGCGCTGGTACCCGTCACGGTCGGCGGGCAGGGCGGCATCGACCCGGTCGTCGGTGGCGACGTGGGCGCGCTGCTGGTTGACCTGCCGGTCGGCGAGCCCGACCCGCTACGGCGCCTGGCCCACATCCGGTACGCGATGGCGGTGCACCGGGCCTCGGGACGGTCGGTGCGCGCGGACGCGCTGGCCGGGCTGCGCGGCTTCGCCCCGCCGACCCTGCACGCGCTCGGCACGCGGGCCGCCGCGGGGTTGACCCGGCGCATGTTCCACCTGGTCGTCACGAACGTCCCCGGGCCGCAGCAGCCGATGTACGCCGCCGGTGCCCGGATGATCGAGATGTTCCCGGTGTTGCCGCTCGCCGCCGGCCAGGCACTCTCGGTCGGCATGACGTCCTACGACGGTGCCCTGTACGTCGGGATCAACGCCGACCGGGACGCGGCGCCGGACGTCGCCGCCCTCGCCGACGCCGTCGCGACGAGCCTGGCCGAACTTGTCACGGCGGCCTGCCCGCCCCGCGAGGTGCAGCACGGCGCACGCGGGCCCCGGAGCAGGCGATGACCCGCGCCCCGGCGACCCGCCCCCGACGGGCGTTCGTGTTCGGCGGTGGGGGCGTGCTGGGCTTCGCGTGGATGCTCGGCGCCCTGGCCGCCGTCGAGGAGCACACCGGCTGCGACAGCCGCGACGCCGACCTCGTCCTCGGCACGTCCGCCGGTGCCGTCCTGGCAGGACTGCTGGGCTGCGACCTGCCGCTGGACGCCCTGTGCCGGCACCACCAGGGTGTTGCGCTGCCGGAGGATCCGCAACTCCGCTACGACTACACCGGCACCGGGACGGCGCTGCCGCCGCGACCCGGATGGCGCCCCGCGGCTCCCGGGCTGGCCTGGCTGGGGCTGCGCCACCCCCGGCAGGTCTCACCTCTGGTCGCCCTGAGCGGGCTGCTGCCCACCGGTCGCGGCACGTTGGCGCCGATCCACGACCTGCTCGCCACCGTCGCGCGGCAGGCCGGGTTCGACCGTGACTGGCCGCAGCGGCCCCGGCCGTGGGTCGTGGCGGTGGACCAGAGCACCGGGCGGCGCGTCGTGTTCGGCCGCGACACCGTGGCCCGGGGCCCGGGCGGGCTGGTCCGCATCGTCTCGCGGGTGCCGCTCGCCGACGCGGTGACCGCCTCCTGCTCGATCCCGGGCTGGTACCGGCCGACGCTCATCGACGGCGTTGCGCACATCGACGGCGGCATCGCCTCGAACGCCTCCCTCGACCTGTTGCGCGACGTCGCGCTCGACGAGGTGTTCGCCCTCATCCCGATGGGTGGGCGCGGCGCGCCGGACCCGCGCACGCCCCTGGCCCGGGTCGACCGCTGGGTACGGCGGGCCGTCAGCCGCACCGTCGCCGAGGACGTCGCGGTGCTGCGGGCCCGGGGCGTGCGGGTGCACGTGCTGGTGCCGCAGCCGCGCGACATCGAGGTGATCGGCGTGAACCTCATGGACCCGGCGCCCCGCGCGGCGGTGCTGCAGACCGCGCGGCAGACGGTCGCCGAACAGTTGGACGGTGCCGACCCTGCGACGCGACGCTCGACGGCCGGAGGCCAGGCATGAGGATCTACCTACCCGCGACCTCCTCCCTGTTGCACGTGCTGCTGGAGTCCGGCTCGTGCGGCGTGCCGCCGCTGACCGCGTTCGCGGTCACTCCCGGGCTGCGCGAGTGGTACGTGGACGACGACGTCGAGGAACTGGAGTACGCCGCGATGAGCGAGGCCGCGCGGGCGTCCCTTCGGCTGATCGACGCCGACGCGCAGGCCGCGGCGAGGCGCGTGGTGGTCGCGCTCGACGCCGAGGCGGTCACGGTGCGCGACGACCTGGACCGCGGCGTGGTCCGGCTGGACGAACCGGTCGCGCTCGCGCGCGTGGCCGCCGTACACGCCGACACCCCCGACGCGGAGGCGACCGTGCGCGCGGCCGCGGCGTCGGTCGTCGCCGCCGACCTCGGCGACGCCGAGGCGCAGGACCGGGTCGACGACGCCGACGGGTACGAACTGGCGTGGTACGCCTCGCAGGAGATCGGGCAGTTGCTCGCGACCATGTGAACGGTCCGGGGCGCGCGGGCCGCCATCTCGCGGCCGGCCCCGGCCGGACGGTGGCACGATCGATGTCATGGATGCGGTGAGCTTTCCTCCGGTGCCGGTGAACGAGCCGGTGCGTTCGTATGCCCCGGGTAGTGCGGAGCGGGCCGCGTTGGCGGCGGCGGTGCGGTCGATGTCCGGCGAGTGTGCCGAGCTGACGATGGCGGTCGGCCGCCGGGTGATGGCCGGCGGGGATCGTTTCGATGTGCGGGCGCCGCACCGGCGCGATCTGGTGCTGGGGCGGGGCGCGCAGGCGACGGCGACAGACGTGCAGTCCGCGGTCGACGTGGCGTTGGCGGCGGCGCCGGGATGGCGGGAGTTGGGTTTCGACGACCGGGCGGCGGTGTTCTTGCGGGCGGCGGAGTTGATCGCGGGTCCGTGGCGGGACCGGTTGAACGCCGCGACGATGCTGGGGCAGTCCAAGACGTGCTATCAGGCCGAGATCGATGCGGCCTGTGAGCTGGTGGACTTCCTGCGGTTCAACGTGGCCTTCGCTCGGCAGGTGATGGCCGAGCAGCCGGCGAGCGCCCGGGGGGTGTGGAACCGGATGGACTACCGGCCGCTGGAGGGGTTCGTGCTGGCGATCACGCCGTTCAACTTCACGGCGATCGCCGGGAACCTGCCGTCGGCGCCGGCGTTGTGCGGCAACGTGGTGGTGTGGAAGCCGTCGCCGACGCAGCAGTTGGCGGCGCACTACACGATGGCGGCGTTCGAGGAGGCGGGGCTGCCGCCGGGGGTGATCACGATGGTCACCGGTGACGGTGCCGCGGTCTCGCAGGTGGCGCTCCCGCACCGGGCGCTGGCGGGGATCCACTTCACCGGGTCGACCGCGACCTTCCAGCGGTTGTGGGCGGCGGTGGGGGCGAACATCGACCGATATGCCGCCTACCCGCGGCTGGTGGGGGAGACGGGCGGGAAGGAC
This sequence comes from Jatrophihabitans sp., assembly GCA_004299665.1. Classification (GTDB taxonomy): domain Bacteria; phylum Actinomycetota; class Actinomycetes; order Mycobacteriales; family Jatrophihabitantaceae; genus FW021-bin43. The sequence continues at coordinate 1,254 of SCQZ01000261.1, read as the reverse complement.
TTCGTGGTGGCGCACCGCTCGGCGGACCCTGCGGCGCTGGTGACGGGGCTGGTGCGCGGCGCCTTCGAGTACCAGGGGCAGAAGTGTTCGGCGGCGTCCCGGGCGTACGTGCCGCGCTCGTTGTGGGACGGCGGGGTGCGTGACGCGCTGGTCGCGGCCGCCGAGTCGCTGGCGTACGGGGACGTGGCCGACTTCGCGAACTTCGGCGGCGCGGTGATCGACGCCCGCGCGTTCGCGCGCCTGTCCGGGGTGCTGGAGCGGCTCGCCGGGGCCGGCACCGCGAAGGTGCTCGCGGGCGGCACCGCCGATGACACGGTGGGCTGGTTCGTGCGGCCCACCGTCGTCGAGTGCGCCGACCCGGCCGACGAGATGTTCACCCGCGAGTACTTCGGCCCGATCCTGGCCGTGCATGTGTACGAGGACGACGCATGGGACCGGACCCTCACCCAGCTCGAGGCAGTAGCCCCCTACGCGCTCACCGGGGCGGTGTTCGCCCGCGACCGCACCGCCCTGGCCGAGGCCGACCGCGCCCTGCGGTTCGCTGCCGGGAACTTCTACCTCAACGACAAACCCACCGGCGCAGTGGTCGGCCAGCAACCCTTCGGCGGCGCCCGCGCGTCGGGCACCAACGACAAGGCCGGATCCATGTGGAACCTGGCCCGCTGGCTGTCCCCTCGCGCGATCAAGGAGACCCTCGACCCACCCACCGACCACCGCTACCCCCACATGGCCGGCCCCGCCTGAGGCAGCGCCACCTGTACGGCGAGCGGCCCCGCGGCGAATTCCGGTCCCCAGTGCCGCGACCCGATCACCAGAGCGCGGCCCGGGGGCGGCGCGACCGGCTGGCGGGGCAGGCGGGTGTTCAGCAGCGCCGCCTCGCCGGGACCCGGGTTCAGCACGATCAGGCAGCGGTCCCGTCGCGCCGCCGCGACCAGCCCCCGGTAGCCGATGGCGGCCTGCTCGAGGGTGGTCGACGCGACGAGCGCGACGCGGCCGTCATGCCCTCGCTCCGCGAGCAGGGTGAGCAGCGCCTCCTCTGCCCCGGAGTCGCGCAGGTCCTCGGCATCGTCGACCAGCACCAGCAGCGGGCGCCCGTCAGCGGAGGAGGGCGGCGGCCCCGTGGGCGGTCCGAGCGGCGAGCGCGACGACGCGGCCACCGCGAGCGCCCACCCGTGGCACACCGCCTGCTCGCGCATCAACTCCAGCACGGTGCTGCGGCCCGAACCCGCCGGCCCGCAGACCAGCAGCCGCCCG
>SCQZ01000027.1 GCA_004299665.1 Jatrophihabitans sp. | reverse complement strand
CAAGTCGCTGTGCGCGCCGTCGGCGCCGATCACCCAGCGCGCCCGCACCGCGTCCGCGGTCGTGTGCAGCAGCACCGCGTCGTCGCCCTGCTCGACCCCGGTCACGCCCGTGCGGTAGCGCACCTGGACCTCCGGCGCCCGTTCGGCCGCGTCGCGCAGCATGCCCAGCAGCTTGTACTGCTCGAACTGGAGGCGGAACGGGAACCGGGCGTGCGGTCCCAGCGCCGCGTAGTCGAAGGTGGCGACGGCATCCAGCTCGACGTCGCGGTACTGCACCCGCTCGACGCGCACCCCCCCGGCCACGACGGCATCGGCCAGACCGAGGTCCCCGAGCGCGTCCAGCGTCGGCGGGTGCAGCGTCGAGCCGCGCCACTCGCGGCGCACCTCGGGACCCGCAGCATCCAGCACGACCACCGGCACGCCCTGGCGCGCCAGGGACAGCGCCGCGACCAGGCCGACCGGGCCGGCACCGACCACTGCGACGGGCGCGGTCTCGGCGCTCATGCTCGCTCCACCAGATGTCGCTCGGCGCTCACGCCGTCGTCCCGTCCGGATCGGCCGCCGCCGTCTCGCGGAACCACCGCGTCAGCGCCGGACCGGCCGTCGCCGCGGCCGCAGCGGTGGCGCCGGCGGCCGCCAGCAGCGCCCACGCGCCGGCGAGGTTGGACGACAGCGCCGGGACGGTCCCGCGTACGGCATGCTCGTCGAGCGCAGGCAGCGACGGTGCTCCGGTACCGGTGACGAGGATCGCGCGGCGCCGGCCTCCGCCGATCCGGTCCGTGCCGCCCGTGCCGGCGGCGTGCAGCGCGGCCGCGACGTCGGACACGGCGAGGTCGTAGATCGCGCCGGTGCCCTCGATCTGGTGGACCTCGCCGACCGTCAGGCCGGCGCCGGCCCAGAAGGCGGCCGACTCGGCCGTGAGCCACGCCGGGTAGGGCGAGACGAGGTCGAGACGACCGATCCGCGCCGCGCGCAGCGCTGTGAGGACCGCCCCGGCCGCGGTGATCACCGGAGCGCCGAAGGCCGCGGACTGCGACGCCGCCCACGCGCGGTCCCCGTCCGGCCCCAGCGGGTACGACGCGCCCGTGCACGCGACGAGGACGGCGGCCAGGTCCAGGCCCGACAGCGAGGCGAGGCAGCCGGCCAGCCCGTCCCGGTACGCCGCGAGGCGATCACGCAGCCCCAGCCCGGGCGGGGCCCACAGCCGGGCGACGTACAGGTCCAGCCCCGGCAGCAGGGCGTGCAGTTCCGGCGCGACCGTCGGATTCGCCGACGGCACGGCGATCCCCACCCTGACCCGGGCCACGACGCCCTCGCGGCCTACGACCCGTGCCCCGGGTCGGCAACCTCGCCGTGGGCGGCGCTCGCGAGCGTCCGGCGCGCGGTGCGCACGACGGCCAGGTCGACCATGCGGCCCTGCGCGTCGGTGAAGACGCCGGAGGCGTTCGCCGCCGCCGCGTCGAAGCGGGCGACGATCTCCCGGGCCCGGCGTACCTCGTCGACGGTGGGGGTGAACACGTCGTTCACGACCGCCACCTGCGCGGGATGGATGCAGGCGCGGCTGCGGTAGCCGAGGCGCTTGAGCGCCAGCGTCGACACCCGCAGGGCCTCGAGGTCGCGCAGGTCCGTGCTCACCGGGCCGACGGGCGGTTCGAGCCCGGCCGCCGCGGAGACGGTGACGACCTGGGAGCGGATCCACAGCAGTTCCCGCTCGTCGGGGCCGAGTTCCACGCCGAGGTCCGCGCGCAGGTCCGCCTCGCCGACCTGCAGCCGGCACACCCGGGGCGCGGCGGCGATCTGCGCGGCGCGCAGCACCGCCGCTCCGGACTCGAGCAGCGGTGACACCGCGACGGTGCCGGCGGCGATGCCCCGCGAACGCTCGAGGTCGTCCAGGGCGGCCGCGACGGCGGCGACCTCCGCCGCGGTCTCGGCCTTGGCCAGGCAGACCCCGGCGAGCCCGGGCAGCACGACGGCCTCGAGGTCGGCCGCAGCGGCTTCTCCCGGGTTGATCCGCACCCAGATCTCGGGCTCGGCGGCCCCTCCCGGCCGACCCCGCAGGAAGGCGGCGACCGCCTCCCGGGCGGCGGCCTTGCTGGCCGGAACGACGGCGTCCTCGAGGTCGAGGATCAGCGCGTCCGCCCCGCGGGCGGCGGCCTTGGACATCACGTCCTCCCGGTCGCCGGGGACGTACAGGTGTGAGCGGGGACTTCCCATCCGTCAGGCCTCCGTGGCGAGGGTGAACACCGGCAGGTTCCGGCCGTCCGGCAGCGGGCTCCAGGCGAGCACGACACCGGCACCGAGGATCGAGTCGTCGACCTCGATGCCGACCAGGTTCGTGAGCAGGATCGGGCCCTCCGTCAGCCGCACGCGCGCCACGACGTACGGGACCTGGCGCTCCGGTTCGGGGGAGCGGTGCACGACGGTGAAGGAGTCGACGGTCCCGGTGCCCGCGCAGGGGGTCCAGCCGAGCGCGTCGGTCCCGCCGCAGTTGGTGCACAGCAGGCGCGGGTGGTGCTGGCGGTGTCCGCAGGCGCCGCAGGTCTGCACCAGCAGTCGCCGCTCGCGGGTGGCGTCCCACCACGGCGCGGCCAGGGCGTCGCCCGGCGGCGGGTTCACCGGTCCGCTCCGAGCACCACGGTGGCGCAGTGGCTCAGGATGCCGCCGGTGCCGTGCGCCACGGCCACTTCCGCGCCGGGCACCTGGCGGCGGCCGCACTCCCCGCGCAGTTGCCGCACCGCCTCGACCAGCAGCAGCACGCCGTACTGGCCCGGGTGGCAGTACGACAGCCCGCCCCCGTTCGTGTTCATCGGCAGGGTGCCCCCGGGGCCGGTGTGTCCGGCCGCCACGAAGCCGGCGGCCTCGCCCGGCGCACACAGGCCGAGCGCCTCGAGCGACAGCACCGGCGTGATGGTGAACGAGTCGTAGAGCATCGCGAGGTCGACGTCGCCGGGCTGCACGCCGGCACGGGCGAACGCCGTGGCGCCCGAGCGCTGGGCGCCGGTGTCGAGCAGGTCGTCGCAGGAGGCCATCGTGGTGTGGCTCGTCGCCTCGGCGCACCCCAGCACCGCGACCGGCGGGCGGCGCAGGTCGCGGGCCCGCTCGAGCGAGGTCACGACCACCGCGCCGCCGCCGTCGGTCACCAGGCAGCAGTCCAGCGCGGTCAGCGGCGTCGAGACCGGCGGTGCGGCCAGGACGTCCGCGACGGTCAGCGGCCCGGCATCGTGCCGGAAGGCGGCGGGGTTCAGCAGGGCCCACCGGCGGGCCTCGACCGCGACCGCGGCGAGGTCCTCCCGCGAGGCACCGTACCGGTGCAGGTACGCCTGCGCGGCCATGGCGTAGTAGGAGATCGGGTAGAGCGGCGCGTACGGCGCCTCGAACTGCGCCTCCGGCAACGCCTCGTCCACAGTGCCGCCGAGCCGGCGGGAGCGGGACGAGCGCTGGTCGGAGGCGAAGGAGATGACGACGACCTCGGCCTGCCCGGCCCCGATCGCCTGCTCCGCGCGGGCCAGGTACAGCTCGAACGCGGACCCGCCGACGAAGGACGACTCCACCCAGGTGGGTGTCAGGCCGAGGTAGTCGGCCAGCGCCGTCGTCGGGAACCGGCCGACGCCGTTGGTCGCCAGCCCGTCCACGTCCCGCAGCGCCAGCCCGGCGTCCGCCAGGGCGCGGGTGACGGCCTGCACCTGCAGCGCGAGCACCGATGCGCCGGTGTGCCCGAGGTCCGACTCGGCCACGCCCACGACGGCGACGGTCACGGCAGCAGGACCTCGGCGCCCGCGGGTGCGACGGCGACGCGGGGCCGTTCCCCGGCCACCGCGACCTGCGCGGCGACGGTCAACACCCTCGCTCCGGACTCGGTCGTGACGGCGGTGATCTCCGCGGTGCAGCGCACTCGCTCGCCGGCGAAGACGAGGTTCTTGTAGCGCATGTGCAGGCGACGCACGAACGCCCGTGGCCCCAGCCAGTCCTGCAGTTGCTCGGCGAGCAGCGCACCGAACACCTGGCCGTCGACCACCGGCGCGGGAAGGTTCCGGCCCGCGAGGTACGCGGCGTCGTAGTGCATCCGGTGCCAGTCCCAGGTCGCTCCCGCGTAGGCGACCATGTCGACCGAGGTGATCGTGCGTTCCAGCACGGGTGCCTGGGCGCCCACCTCGTCGCTCATTGGTGCACCATTCGTGTCGTTACAGCGATTGATGGTGTTGACCGGTGAGGGTTCCTACTGAATCGCCGGCCGGTGGCCGACCGCCTGGGTCGCTTGTCCTTCGAGGACCT
>SCQZ01000260.1 GCA_004299665.1 Jatrophihabitans sp. | reverse complement strand
GCACGGCGGGTCGCTGGCCACGACGCTGCCGGAGTACCCGCTGCCGGCCGTGGGCATCGTGCTGCCGCAGTACCTGATCGCCGGCGAGCAGATCACGACCTACCTGGTCACCTTCTTCGTCTCCATGCTGGTGGTGGACGCCGCCTTCACCTGGTTGCTGTTCCGGTCGGGCAGCGGCCACCGGCGCCACACGGCCAGCACCGCCCTCACCTTCTGGCTGTGGTGGCTGCCGGTGCTGGGCCCGATCGTCTTCCTGCGCTTCGACCTGGTCCCCGCCTGTGCCACCGCCGCCGCGCTGCTGCTCACCGCCGGGCGCCGGACCCGCCCGGCCATCGCCGGGGCCGCCGTCGCGGTCGGCGCGGCGATCAAGCTGTGGCCGGTCCTGATCCTGCCCGTGCTGCTGCTGCGCGCGGTCCGGCGCAGGAGCCTGGTGCTGTGCTTCGTCGTCACCGGGGCGGTCATCGGCGGGGCCGCGCTCGCGCTCGGCGGCTGGGACCGGCTGACCTCGCCGCTGCACTGGCAGTCCGACCGCGGGCTGCAGATCGAGTCGATCGTCGCGACGCCGTTCATGGTGCTGCGTGCCCTCAACCCGACCGGGCCGTGGCAGGAGTCCTACACCCGGTTCAAGGCCTACGAGTTGCTCGGGCCCGGCACCCAGGCCGGCGCCGCCCTGGCGGACGCTGCCCTGTACGTGGCGATCGGCGTCCTGGCGTGGCTGTGGTGGCGGGCCCGCCGCTGCGGGGCCGGCGTCGCGGTCCCGTGGCTGGTGGTGTCCACGGCGTTGCTGCTCCCCATCACGGACAAGGCGCTCAGCCCGCAGTACCTGCTCTGGTCGGCCGCGCCGCTCGCGGCGCTGCTGGTCACCCACCCGCACGACCGCGAGGCGCGGACGGTGGCCGCCACGCTGGCCGTCGCGGCCGCGCTCACGCAGGTCGAGTACCCGCTCGCCTACGAGTCCCTGGTCGGCTCCGGGCCGTCGGCCGGCACCGTCACCGGCATCTTGCTGGTGCGCAACCTGCTGCTGGTCGCCGCGGCCGCCCTGGCCGTCCAGAAGTGCCTGCAGGTCACCGGCCGGCGTGCCGCGGTGGTCGAGCAGAGTGACGAGGCGAGCCGCGCGGGCCTGCCCGCGGACGCGTAGACGGGATCAGTACCGCACCGGCGCCGGCGCCTCGCCCGGCGCGTGGGCTGGCACGGATGGTGCCGGTCCTTTTCGCCTATGTCGGGATCCGCCCGGCTACGTTCGGCACATCGCGTGCCGACATGATCATTCACAGGTGGCGCCCATGGACCGTTTCGCGACGCCGCTCCTACGCTGCGCGGAACCGGAAGATCACGGACGGCGGGGGCCGACGGCAACCACGCATGGCTCTTCGCTGCTCCGACGAGAGGAGTAGGGATGAGACGAATCGCGCTCGGTCTGCTGATGGGTGCCGTGACGGTGGCGGGGGTGATGGTCGAGACGGGCGCCTCCCACGCCGCGCCGTCCGTCTCGATCACACCAGTAATCGGCGGGCTGGCTGCGCCGCGCGGGATCACGTTCGACGGCAAAGGCAACATGTATGTCTCGGAATCCGGGACCGCGGGGTCCGACGCCGCCGGCTTGACGCACACCGGCAGGGTCGACAAGTACGCGTGGGGCTCGAAAACTCCCGCGTGGACGACCGGGTTCGACTCGATCTACGCCACCGAGGACCCATCCCAACCGCCGGACGTCCTGGGTCCGGAGGGTATCAGCGCGATGGGCAACGGCTGCATGAAGAACAGCCCCGGCGAACGCAACGGCTGCCAACTGATGATGATCACCAGTGAATCGACGCCGGGCATTCTCGCTGCGACGGGTGGAGCGGTCAACGACCCGCAGGCAGGGCACCTGTACCGCCTCAACGGCGCTACCGGCGCCGCGACCGCGATGTCAGACGTCGGCTCGCAGATGTACCAGTTCACCGGAGATCATAAGAGCCTCTTCCCGCCCGACTTCCCGGACTCCAACCCCTACGGCGTGCTGGTGACCAGGAACGGCACTTTCGTGGCCGACGCCGGGGCGAACACCATCAGCGAGATCATGCCGGACGGCACGGCACGCGTGGTGTCCTACATACCGAACGAGAACTTCGGGGCGCACCGCGACGCGACTCCGACCTGCATCGCACAAGGACCGGACGGATACCTGTATGTCGGGACCCTCGACTTCGTTTCGAACCTGTTCGTCCCACCGGGCCTCGGCGGCCTGTCCAGTGTCTGGCGTGTCGACCCCAACGCGAGCTACCCGACCATGCCCACCCTGTGGGCCACCGGGCTGACCACCATCACGTCCTGCACCTTCGACCGGCAGGGCAACTTCTGGGCGGCCGAGATGTTCGCCGGTGGCCTGGGCGCCCAGCCGCCGGGTGACATCGTGCGCATCCCGTTCGCGGATCCGACCATCCAGGATCACTTCGGCGCCGGCCAACTGCCAGTGCCCGGC
>SCQZ01000259.1 GCA_004299665.1 Jatrophihabitans sp. | reverse complement strand
CGGCGCATCAGGGCGGCGATCCGGGCCCGCAGTTCGCGCGTGCTGAACGGCTTGGTGAGGTAGTCGTCCGCGCCGGTCTCGAGCCCGATCAACCGGTCGACCTCGTCCGGCCGCGCCGTCAGCATGATGACGTACGCGTCGGAGTGTTCCCGGATCCGCCGGCACACCTCGACCCCGTCCAGGTCGGGCAGGTTCAGGTCCAGCGTGACGAGGTCCGGGTCGCTGTCGCGGATGGCGCGCAGCGCCGTCGCGCCGTCCTGCGCGGCCGTGACGGTGAAGCCGATCTGGCCCAGCAGATCCGCCAGCAGTTCGCGGATCTCGGGGTCGTCCTCGACGACCACCGCGGTGCGGTCGGGGGCCTGCATAGAGCGAGACGGTAGCGCGGCCGCCGGTCGGTCCCCGTGCGGCGCGCGAGGCCGGATTCAGGGGCAGGAAGCGGGCACCGACGCGGTCTGGACGCTCGTCCAGTTGAGGAAGTCCGCTCGTGCCGTGATCGAGTAGGTCGCGCCGGTGCCGATGGTGACCGTGGCGGTCGTGGTCGTGCGGCCGCTCACGCTCGTCACGGTCGGGGTGCTTCCCGACTTCGTGAGCAGGACGTCGTAGCCGGTGGCGTAGGTGCTCGGCGTCGCGGTCCAGGAGACGGTGACCGTCGGCGTGCGCCCCTGGCACTTCACGGCGACGGTCAACGGGCCGGGGGCGGCCAGGGTGTCGGTCGCGACGGGCAGCGACGCGGCGGCCGTGCCGACGTATGCGGCGGTGGCGACCGCGGGCAGCGCGAAGACGGCGCTCGCCGCCGTCGCGGCGATGCCGGCCTTGGCCCAGCGGCCCACGCCCGCTCCTCTCCTCGGGTACCAGGATCGGTGACCGGTGTCAGCTTTGGCCGAGCAACGCCACAAGATCCGGTCAAGATCCGGCCGGCGTGACGGGCCGCCCCGGAGCGCACCCGGACCGGCGGTAGCCTCGGCGTTCGTGAGCGACCAGCAGACCGAACGCACCCTCGTCCTCGTCAAGCCCGACGGCGTGCGGCGGGGGCTGACCGGCGAGGTGCTGCGGCGCGTCGAGTCCAAGGGCTACCGGATCGTGGCGCTGCAGATGCGCACCGCCGACCGCGACCTGCTCGCCCGGCACTACGCCGAGCACGAGGGCAAGCCGTTCTACCCGCCGCTGGTCGAGTTCATGATGTCCGGGCCGGTCGTCGCGCTGGTGGCGCAGGGGCAGCGGGTCATCGAGGGCTTCCGCGCGCTGGCAGGGGCCACCGATCCGACCGCCGCGCTGCCGGGGACGATCCGCGGCGACCTCGGGCGCGACTGGGGGCTGGCGGTGCAGCAGAACCTGGTCCACGGCTCGGACTCGCCGCAGTCGGCCGCGCGCGAGATCGCGCTCTGGTTCCCGATGCTGTAACAGCCGTCATCCCGGCCTACGCCCGTCGTCACACCCGTCACATCCGTCACGCCAGTCCCCGCGCGTCGCAACCCGGAATCCGCGCCGGGCGCTCCTACGATTTCGGCAGATCATCTTCTTCGAAAGTTGGGCC
>SCQZ01000258.1 GCA_004299665.1 Jatrophihabitans sp. | reverse complement strand
CGAACTCGTCGACCACCACTGAGACAGACTTGATCGAGCCGATCCATCCGGGGGAGGTCCTCATGGAGGACTTCATCGAGGGCTTCGGTATCACCCAGAACAAGCTGGCCGTGTCCATCGGTGTGCCGCCGCGGCGGATCAATGAGATCGTGCACGGCAAGCGGGGGATCACCGCGGACACGGCGATCCGTCTGGCGCGGTATTTCGGAACCTCCGAGGAACTCTGGATGAACCTGCAGTCGAACTACGAGCTGCGGCTCGAGCGGCGGGCGTTGGGGGACAAGGCCGCCAAGATCACCCCGTTGAAGGTCGCGTGACCGGTCGTCTGGTCGCAGTCTCCGGTCTCCCGGGCGTCGGGAAGACGAGCGTCGCCGAGATACTCGCCGCGCGCACGGGGTCGGTCCACCTTTCCATCGACGCAGTCGAGGAGTCGATCCTTCGCTGCGGTCTGACGTCAGGGTGGCAGGTCGGCGTCGCCGCGTACGAGGTGTCGCGTGCGATGGCGGAACAGAATCTGCGGCTCGGCCATGATGTCGTCGTCGATGCGGTCAACGACAGCGAAGCGGCCCGGCAGACCTGGCGGACTGCGACGGGGCGAACCGGTGCACAAATCGACTTCGTCCACCTCGTGATCTCCGATGAGCGAGAGCATGAGCGAAGACTCAGTGACAGGGACCGCGGTCTCGCCCTCGTCGGCGAGCCGACCTGGGCGGACGTGCAGCGTCGCCGCGCTGACTACGCCGTTTGGTCCGATGAGGTTCTGGAGTTCGACACATCTGCTCGTACCGCGGGCGAGATCGTGGACACGCTCATCGCCCTCCTCGGGCAACGATGAAGCCATGTCTCGCTGACGTTCTCCGTGCCGGAACACGGTCGAGTTCAGATTCAACGCTGATCAACTCGCCCTTGCCCCCCGTGAACCCGGGCCTGCGGGCGAGTTGATCAGCAGGAGTCGGCCCCGCGTCGCGGCGGCTGCGCGGCTCGCGTCGGGGCGACGTTGGCCGCCAGTCGCGCGAGCAGGTCGCGCAACGCGTGCAGATCGGCCTCGCCCAGGCCGTGACGCAGCCGCCGGTCGAAGGCGATCGCCGCGCCGCGCATGGCCGTGAACGCCGCCCGCCCCTCGGTGGTGAGTTCGACCACCTGAACCCGGCGGTTCCCCGGCTCCCGCCGGCGCGTCACCAGTCCGTCGGCCTCCATCGCGACGAGGTGGTGGGTCAGCGTGGCGCCGCGGATGCCCACCGCCTCGGCCAGTTCGCGCTGGGTCGCGGGCCGCCGCGACACGAGCGAGATGAGGATCAGCCATACCGGCAGCGATCCGCCGGCGGCCACGAGCGCGTCGTCGAAGGCCCGGCTCACCGCCTTCGCGGTGCCGGCGAGCAGCAGTCCGACAGGCGTCTCCACGGGCGGTCCCGGCATGCGCGCAGATTAGCATTGACATCTAACGATTAGATATCTAACGTTTGTGCCATGGCACTTCATCTCACCGACGCCGGGCGTTACCCCGCCGCCCCCGACCTGCTGCGGCCGTCACCCAGCGGCTTCCGGTACCTGGCCGCCGCCGTGGCCCCACCCGCCGGGCCGCCGTTCGTGCGCCGCAACGCCCGGCGCACCCGGCTTCTCGCCGACCTCAAGCGCGCCGCGGCCCAACTTGAGCGGCAGCCGGACGTGAGGTCCGTCACCGTGTACCGCGCGGTGCTGATCCCCCCGATCCGCCCCCGGGCCGGGCGGTCCGCGCGCTTCGACGTGGCCGTCCTCGTCGAGACGAGCTCGCCCGCTGCCGCCGAGGCGGTGCGGACCGAACCGGCGTACGTGCAACTCGCGCGGTTGCTGCAGGACGCGAGCGCCGACGTGTATGCCACCTCGGCCACGTGCACCCGCAGCCTCGGCGACGTCGACCACCACCGGCAGGGGCTGTTCCTGTTCAACCACTTCGTTGGCACCGACCGGGAGGACCTCACGCGGCTGTGGGAGCACCTCGCGGCCTGGTACGTCGCCGAGGCCGGGCTGGACAACTCCACCCTGCTGGCGCCGTCCGACCCCGCGGGCTTCGTCCTGATCAACCATGCACGGTGGGACGGCCGGGGTCCGTTACGGCTGGCGGTCGAGCAGTTCCGCCGCCGCACGTTCCGTACCTACGTGCGCGCCAACCTGCGCGCCAACGGCGTCGTCGCCATGCCGGTCCTGGCGCGGCTCGCGTGAGCGGCCGATCGGGCCCCTGAACAACTGCGGCTGCCGGCGCCGCCTACGCGTACAGGGCCTCGATCTCCCGGGCGTACTTGGCCGCGATCGGCTTGCGCCGGAGCTTCATGGTCGGCGTGACCTCCTCGCCGCCGGGCTCCCAGGTCGCCGGCAGGATCGTGAACCTCTTGATCTGCTCGACGCGGGAGAGCTTCTCGTTGGCCGCCCGCACGCCGGCGTCCACGGCCTGCTGCACCACCGGTTCGGCGGCGAGTTCGGCGGGCGACGAGGCACCCAGGCCGCGGGCGGCGGCGAAGGCGGCGCAGGCATCCGGGTCGAGCGTGATCAGGGCGACGACGTAGGGGCGGTCGTTGCCGATCGCGGCGATCGAACCGGCCAGCGGGCAGGCGGCCTTGACGGTGCCCTCGATGTTGGCCGGGGACATGTTCTTGCCCGCCGCGTTGATGATCAACTCCTTCTTCCGGTCGACGATCGTCACGTAGCCGTCGGCGTCCATGGTGGCGATGTCCCCGGTGTGCAGCCACCCGTCGGCGTCGATCGCCTCGGCCGTCCGCTGCGGGTCGTTGCGGTAACCCTTCATGACCAGCGGCCCGCGAGCCAGTAGTTCCCCGTCGTCGGCCAGCGACAGTTCCAGCCCGGGCACGGGCGGGCCGACGGTGCCGATGCGGACGGCGTCGGGGCGGTTCAGCGTCGCCGTGCACGTCAGCTCCGACATGCCCCACAGCTCGCAGCAGGGGATGCCGATGCCGAGCACGAACACGAGCACGTCCGGCGCGATCGCGGAGGCGCCCGAGACGGCGACCCGCACGCGGTCCAGCCCGATCCTGGCCCGGATCCGGGACAGCACCAGGCGCTCGGCAACCCGGTGCCGAACACGCATCCCGATCGGGACCGCCCTGCCGTCGGAGCGGCGCCGCACGACCTCGCTGCCGACGCCGATCGCCCAGGCCGCGAGCTTGCGCTTCGCGATGCTCGGCTCGGCCGCCAGGGCCGCATCCAGGCCGGCCTTGAGCTTGTACCAGACCTGCGGCACCCCGCCGAACAGCGTCGGGCGAACCTGCGGCAGGACCGTCACCAGGGACCTGAGGTCGGCCACGGTGACGACCTGGACGCCGGTGAACATGTTCGCGTAGTGCGAACCCCACCGGTTCGCGATGTGGGCGTCCGGCAGGTAGGACACGACGGTGTCCTGCGGTCCCGCCGCGGTCACCGCGTCAGTCGCCCGCAGTTCCGCGAGCATGTTCGCGTGGGTCAGTTCCACGCCCTTCGGCGGACCGGTGGTCCCGGAGGTGTAGATGATCGTCAGGACGTCCTGCGACCGGATCGCCCGCCAGGAGGCGTCGAAGTCGAACGCGGGGTCAGGGCGGGCGGTGACCTCCTCCAGCGCGAGCGTCCCCGGTTCCCCGGCGTCGACGCAGACGATGTGCTCGACGGTCGAGCCCGCGACGGCGGCGCGCACGCGGTCGAGGAACTGGCGCTCGCAGATCACGACCCGGTTGCCGGCGTTCGCGAACAGGTACGCGATCTGTTGCGGTGCGAGGGTGTTGTAGACCGAGAAGGGCGTGGCGCCCATGTGCAGCACCGCCGTGTCGCAGACGTGGAACTCGGGGCGGTTCGCGAGCATCAGCGCGACGGTGTCGCCGGCACGGACCCCGAGGCCCGCCAGCCCCGCGGCCAGCGTGCGCACCCGTTCGCCGTACTCGCGCCACGTGAGCGACAGCGACCCGTCGCTCGCCCGGATCGCGACGCGATCGCCGTAGCGGGCCGCGGTGGCCTGGAACGCCTCGCACAGCGTGCTCGGTTCGGTCATCGAAGGCTCCTCGGGATGGGTGCACGGCCGTGGTCGAGTGTGACGCAGCATCGGCCGTCGTGCTGGGCGACCGTGCCCGGTACCGGCTTCCGTAGAATCGACGGCACCGCATCCGGCTCGAAACCCGAAGGCCAATCCCTTGACGCTGCAGCAGCGCACCGACCTGCGCAACATCGCGATCGTGGCTCACGTCGATCACGGCAAGACCACCCTCGTCGACGCGATGCTCTGGCAGTCCGGCGCCTTCACCGAGCACCAGGCCGAGACCGGGGACGTCGCCGAGCGGGTGATGGACTCCGGCGACCTCGAACGCGAGAAGGGCATCACGATCCTCGCGAAGAACACGGCGGTCGAGCACGTCACCCCGACCGGCGAGCACGTGACGATCAACATCATCGACACCCCCGGCCACGCCGACTTCGGCGGGGAGGTCGAGCGGGGTCTGTCGATGGTGGACGGCGTCGTGCTCCTGGTCGACGCCTCGGAGGGACCGCTGCCCCAGACGCGCTTCGTGCTGCGCAAGGCCCTGGCCGCCAAGCTGCCGGTGATCCTGGTCATCAACAAGGTCGACCGGTCCGACGCGCGCATCGGCGAGGTCGTGGACGAGACCTACGAACTGTTCCTGGACCTGATGGACACGGCCGCGCCCGAATCGGCCGACCTGCTCGACTTCCCGATCGTCTACGCGTCGGCGAAGGCCGGGCGAGCCTCGCTCGAGCGGCCGGCGGACGGCACCATGCCCGACGGACCCAACCTCGCGCCGCTGTTCGCGACGATCCTCGCGACCATCCCCGCACCGTCCTACGACGACGCCGCGCCCCTGCAGGCCCACGTCACCAACCTCGACGCCTCGCCCTACCTGGGGCGGCTCGCGCTGTGCCGGGTCCACAACGGCACCATCCGCAAGGGGCAGCAGGCGGCGTGGTGCCGGGCCGACGGCTCCGTGCAGCGAGTCAAGATCACCGAGTTGCTGTTGACCAGAGCCCTGGACCGGTACCCCGCCGAGCAGGCCGGGCCGGGCGACATCATCGCGATCGCGGGCATCCCGGACATCACCATCGGCGAGACGCTCGCCGACCCGGACGACCCGCGCCCGCTGCCGGTGATCACCATCGACGAGCCGTCGATCTCGATGACCATCGGCATCAACACCTCGCCGCTGGCCGGGGGATCCGGGACCAGGCTGACCGCGCGTCAGGTACTGGGCCGGCTGGAGTCCGAACTGGTCGGCAACGTCTCGATCCGGGTGCTGCCGACCGACCGCCCCGACACCTGGGAGGTGCAGGGGCGCGGGGAACTGCAACTGGCCGTCCTGGTCGAGATCATGCGCCGCGAGGGCTTCGAGATCACGGTGGGCAAACCGCAGGTCGTCACCCGCACCTTGGACGGGAAGGTCCACGAACCGACCGAGCGGATGACGATCGACGTGCCGAGCGAGTACCAGGGCGTCGTCATCCAGTTGCTCGCGCTGCGCAAGGGGCGGCTGGAGCAGATGGTCGACCACGGCACCGGGTGGATCCGGATGGAGTACCTCGTCCCGGCGCGCGGGCTGATCGGGTTCCGCACCGAGTTCCTCACCGAGACCCGCGGCACCGGTCTGCTGCACCACGTCCACGAGGGGTACGAGCCGTGGGCCGGCGACATCCGCACCCGGCCCACCGGCTCGCTGGTCGCCGACCGGCGGGGCGCCACGACGGGATTCGCGCTCGCGAACCTGCAGGAGCGCGGGACGATGTTCGTCGGGCCCGGCATCGAGGTGTACGAGGGCATGATCGTCGGCGAGAACGCCCGTGCCGACGACA
>SCQZ01000257.1 GCA_004299665.1 Jatrophihabitans sp. | reverse complement strand
CCGGTGCCGCCCGGGGACGCCGCGGCGCCCTTGGCGGCCCTGCCCGCCGTGGCCCCGTCCTTCTTCTCGGCGGCCCGCTTGCCGGCCGCCGCGGGCGTCTTGGTCGCGACCTTCGTCGTCGCGGCCGTCGACTCGGCCTTTGTCTCCGCCTTGGTCGACTCGGCCTTCGCCTTCGCCTCCGCCTTGGGCGCCGTCTTCGCGGCGGGCCGCAGCGCCGCCGCCTTGGCCGGTGCCGCCTTGGCCGGTGCCGGCTTCGCCGTGGTCCTGCCCGGGGACCGCGGCGCGGTGTGCGTGGCGGACGAATTCGCTGCGGACTTCGAGGTGGGGACCAACGCGAGAACCTTTCACCACATGAGCGCGCCGGGACGCCGGCAACGCGGGAGATCTTCGTTCCGCTGGCAGAGCGGCTGACAAGCATGCGGGTCGCGGGCCGTCTGTGGGTCGCCTCAGGTTCGAGTCCAGAACGTGCGCAGCACCTGGCGTGCCATTGTACTGCGGCGCGCGTCGATCGCGCGCGCACGCGGCGCGTGCCCGAGGCGGCGCGCGTGGTCGGATGGGCAGGTGCGGACGAGCGAACTCGAAGAGCTGGCGGTCGAACTGGCGACGGGTGCGGCCGGTGTGGTCCGGTCCGGCCGGCACGACGTGGTGGCCGCGAAGTCGAGTGCGACCGACCTGGTCACCCAGGCCGATCGCGCCACCGAGCGATGGCTGCGCGAGCGGCTCGCGTCCCGGCGCCCCGACGACGCGATCCTCGGGGAGGAGGGCGGCGCCAGCGCGGGCAGTTCGGGTCTGCGCTGGGTGCTGGACCCGATCGACGGCACCGTCAACTTCGTGCTCGGCCTGCCCCAGTACGCGGTGTCGGTCGCGGTCCAGGACGTCGAGGGCACCGTGGCCGGAGCGGTCTGCAACCCGGTGACCGGCGAGGTGTTCGCCGCGTCCCGTGGAGCAGGTGCGCGGTGCAACGGCAGGGCGCTGGCCGGGCCGCGCGAGGTGCCCCTCGATCGCGCGGTGGTCGCGACCGGGTTCTCCTACCGCGCCGAGGTGCGGCGCGCGCAGGCCGCTGTCCTGGCGCGGCTGCTGCCGCGCATCGCCGACGTGCGCCGGATGGGCGCCGCCAGCCTGGACCTGTGCGCGGTGGCGGCGGGCCGGGTGGACGGGTATTTCGAGGCCGGCCTGCACCCGTGGGACTACGCGGCCGGGATGCTCGTCGCGACCGAGTCCGGGTGCGTCGCGAGCGGGCTCAACGGTGCCGCCCCGGGGGAGCACCTGGTGGCCGTCGCCGGCACCGCCCTCGCCCCGGACCTGCTCGCGCTGCTGGTCGAACTCGGCGCGGACCGGGTCAGCAGCCGCTCCGACTAGGCGTGGCGGGCCGTGAGGTCGCGCGCGACCCGGACGGGTGCGCCGTCGCCGACGCCGAGGCGCTCGCGCCGGAGGGCGACGTGGAGGGGGCCGGCCCCGGGGCGAGCGTGATCCCATTCGCCTGCAGCGCGGCCGTGACGTCCTGCTGCGCCCGCACCGCGGCGTAGGCGTCGCCCAGCGCGACGACGACCGTGGCGTCGGTGCGGGCGACGGGCACCACGGCCGCGCCCGGGAAGTAGTAGGCGAGCAGCGCGGCACCGCCCGCTCCGGCCGGGCCGGAGCGGATCTGCGCGACGCCGGGCAGCGCCTGGTCGCTGCCGCCGTAGGCCGCGCCGTCGTTCACCGCCGGGCCGGCGCTCTGGAACCCGTCGCCGGCGAGCACCTGGCGGACGGCCGCGGCGATGCCCTGCCGTGTGGTGGAGTTCACGACCTGCACGGTCACCGACGCCGGCGCCGGCAGGGTCTTGCCGGTGGGGGTCGGGGTGGGCGTGCACGTCGGCGCGGCCGCCGCCGGGTGGTCGGACCGGTTCAGGACGCGCCACCAGACGAGCGCCGCCAGCAGGCACAGGGCCAGCAGGAACACCAGCGTGGGCCACGGCCGGCGCGCGGCGGTGGGGCTCGTCATTCCTGCTGCACCTCCGTTCGGCTCAGGAGCCTAACGACCCGCGCCGACGGGAATGTCCGGGCGTGCCGCGCCGTTGCTCCGGGGCCCACGTTGGGCACAATGCGCAGCGCGGTAGCCTTCCCCGCCGGTAGGGAGTCCGACCACGGGTAATCACCACCGCCGCACAGCTGACCGCTTGACCCCTACGCGCACAATGCCTGCATCCAGCCGAGGAGTGAGGACACACATGGCGACCGACTACGACGCCCCGCGCCGCGGTGACGTCGACGACCTGGGCGAGGACTCCATCGAGGAGCTGAAGGCCCGCCGAGCCGAGGCCCAATCGGCCATGATCGACGTCGACGAGGCCGACCTTGCCGAGTCCCAGGAACTGCCGGGTGCGGATCTCTCGGGGCTCTCGGGCGAAGAACTGACCGTGCGGGTCCTGCCCAAGCAGGCCGACGAGTTCACCTGTTCGCGATGCTTCCTGGTCCACCACCGCAGCCGGTTGGCGCGCGAGCGCAACGGCCAGTACATCTGCCGCGACTGCGCCTGAGCGCGCGGCTACAGGCCCGCGCGCAGGCTCGCCCCGCCGTCGAGCACCAGCGTCTGTCCGGTGAGCCAGGCGGCGTCGTCACTGGCGAGGAACGCGGCCGCCGCGCCGACGTCCTGCGGCTCACCGAGGCGGCGCAGCGGGTACGCCGCCGCGGCCTGTTCCTCGTCGGCGGCGTAGAGCGCCTCCGCGAACCGGGTCTTCACCACCGCCGGGGCGATCGCGTTGACCCGTACCTGGGGCGCGAGTTCGGCCGCCAGCTGCACGGTCAGGGCGATGAGCGCGGCCTTGCTCACCCCGTAGTACGCGATGCCCGGCGCGGGCGCGAGCCCGGCGACCGAGGCGATGTTGACGACCGCCGCACCCGGCTGCGCCCCCAGCCCGGCCACGAGGGCACGGCGGGTCCACGACAACGCGGCCAGGACGTTGACGTCCATGATCTTGCGGGCAGCGCCCTCCTCGAGATCGGTCAGCGGGCCGAACGCCGGGTTGATTCCGG
>SCQZ01000256.1 GCA_004299665.1 Jatrophihabitans sp. | reverse complement strand
GAACGACGTCAGCGCCGCACGCGGACCGAGGACGGCCAGAGCTGCGGCCTCGAGATCGGCCCGGTCGGGCTCGTGGTTGTGCAAGATCACGGCGCGCCCGATCCGCTGCCAGCGATGAGCGTTCACCTGATTGCGGATCCGGTCCGGGGTCCATCCGAGCGCGGCGAGTTCGGCGACCCCGGCCACGGTCAGGTCATCGGGAAGTGCGAGGGAACGGGCAGCGGCGGCGGTGAACATGCCGCCGACCCTCGCCCGGGAGCCGGATCCACCGTCGCCGGACTCCGGCGACGGTGGACGACACGCGGACTGTGGACGACGCACCGGCGGCTGGCGCGCTATGGCGCGCCGGGTGCAGCAAGATCGCCGGAGGCGACGGTCAGCGCGTCTCGCGGTGCTCGGTGTGCTTGCCGCAGTTCGGGCAGAACTTCTTCAGCGAGAGCCGGTCGGGGTCGTTGCGCCGGTTCTTCTTGGTGATGTAGTTGCGGTGCTTGCACTCCTGGCACGCCAAGGTGATCTTCGGACGGACGTCTGTCGCTGCCACGGGAGGTGCCTTTCGATCGCGATCGGGACAATCGGCTGCCGTCGCAGCCGACCGGTAGCGAGGGCCGGATTTGAACCGGCGACACAGCGATTATGAGCCGCTTGCTCTGCCAGACTGAGCTACCCCGCCGGGTGGGACCGGTGGATCGAGAGCCCCTTTACGGAATCGAACCGTAGACCTTCTCCTTACCATGGAGACGCTCTGCCGACTGAGCTAAAGGGGCCGTACCACAAGCCGAACCACAGCAGCGCCCGCACCGGGCGCCGGCGACCCAGCTTACACGACCGAATGGGGCCCTTCTCACTCCCGATCCGCTGGCGATAGCGTGCCCTGACGGGACAGACTTCCTGATGTTGTCCTGAGCCAGCGAGGAGTCGCCGATGACCACGACGCGCAGCATGCCGGTCGGTACCGGCTCCCCGGGACGGGCGTCGATCGCGGCCCGCACCCTGCGCAAGGACAACTGGTGGCGGGCGCCGCTGGTCACGTTCATCCTGCTGGCCGCCTGGGTCATCTACGCGACGGTGCGGGTCTTCTTCCAGTCCGCCTACTTCGCCCCGAGCGAGCACTACCTGTCGCCGTTCTACTCGCCCTGCGTCACGTCGAGTTGCCAGAACGGCTCTGCGGAGCTCGGGACCTGGTTCGGGCACTTCCCGATCATCATCCCCTACGCGATCATCACGCTGCCGTTCCTGCTGGGGTTCCGGCTGAGCTGCTACTACTACCGCAAGGCCTACTACCGGGCCTTCTGGCTGTCCCCGCCGGCGTGCGCCGTGGCCGAGCCGCACGGTTCCTACAGCGGCGAGACGCGCTTCCCGCTGATCGTGCAGAACGCGCACCGCTACTTCTGGATGGTCGCCGCGCTGATCTCGATCCTGAACACCTGGGACCTCATCCAGGCGTTCCGGCCGGAGGGCCACGCGTTCGGCTTCGGCCTCGGGACGTTCGTCATGCTCGTCAACGTCGCCATGCTGTGGCTGTACACCCTCGGCTGCCACTCCTGCCGGCACATCACGGCCGGGCGCCTGAACCACTTCTCCAAGCACCCCGTGCGGTACCGGGCGTGGACGTGGGTGTCGTGGATGAACGCGCGCCACATGCAGTTCGCGTGGGCGTCGCTGGCCACGCTCGCGCTGACCGACGGCTACATCGCCCTGGTCGCCGCCAAGATCATCGTCGACCCGCACGTCTCCTTCTGAAACGAGCCCCGAAGTGCCCGAGATCGAAACCCATTCGTACGACGTCCTGGTCATCGGCGCCGGCGGCGCCGGCCTGCGCGCCGCCATCGCGGCCCGCCAGGAGGGGCTGAGCGTCGGCATCGTCTGCAAGTCGCTGTTCGGCAAGGCGCACACGGTCATGGCCGAGGGCGGCGCCGCGGCGTCCATGGGGAACGTCAACCCGCACGACAACTGGATGGTCCACTTCCGGGACACGATGCGCGGCGGGAAGTTCCTCAACTCGTGGCGGATGGCCGAACTGCACGCCAAGGAGGCTCCCGACCGCGTCTGGGAGCTCGAGACGTACGGCGCGCTGTTCGACCGCACCCCCGAGGGCAAGATCAGCCAGCGCAACTTCGGCGGCCACGAGTATCCCCGGCTGGCGCACGTCGGGGACCGGACCGGCCTGGAGCTGATCCGCACCATGCAGCAGAAGATCGTCTCGCTGCAGCAGGACGACGCCCGCGCCGCCGGGCAGCAGACCGGCGCCAGCCACGACAAGCTGCGCGTC
The DNA here is from genome assembly GCA_004299665.1 of Jatrophihabitans sp. Lineage (GTDB taxonomy): Bacteria > Actinomycetota > Actinomycetes > Mycobacteriales > Jatrophihabitantaceae > FW021-bin43. The sequence continues at coordinate 6,006 of SCQZ01000256.1, read as the reverse complement.
TTCGCCGAGACGACGATCACCGAACTGCTCCGTGACGAGTCCGGCGCGGTCGCCGGGGCGTTCGGCTACCGGCGCGAGGACGGCGGCCTGCTCGTCTTCCGGGCACCGGCCGTCATCATCGCCACCGGCGGCATCGGCAAGTCGTTCAAGGTGACCTCGAACTCGTGGGAGTACACCGGCGACGGCCACGCCCTCGCGCTGCGGGCCGGTTCGAGCCTGATCAACATGGAGTTCGTCCAGTTCCACCCGACCGGCATGGTCTGGCCGCCGTCGGTCAAGGGCATCCTCGTCACCGAGTCGGTCCGCGGTGACGGTGGCGTCCTGCGCAACTCCGAGGGCAAGCGGTTCATGTTCGACTACGTGCCCGACGTCTTCCGCGACCAGTACGCGAAGACCGAGGACGAGGGCGACCGCTGGTACACCGACCCGGACAACAACAAGCGCCCGCCGGAACTGCTGCCGCGCGACGAGGTGGCGCGCGCCATCAACTCCGAGGTGAAGGCCGGGCGCGGCTCCCCGCACGGCGGCGTGTTCCTGGACATCGCCTCGCGCCGCAGCAAGGAGTTCATCCTGCGCCGGCTGCCCTCCATGCACCACCAGTTCATGGAACTGGCCGACGTGGACATCACCCGGGAGCCGATGGAGGTCGGCCCCACCTGCCACTACGTGATGGGCGGCATCGAGGTCGATCCCGACACCGGGGCGGCGGCACGGGTGCCGGGGCTGTTCGCGGCGGGCGAGTCCTCCGGCGGCATGCACGGCTCGAACCGGCTGGGCGGCAACTCGCTGTCGGACCTGCTGGTGTTCGGGCGCCGGGCGGGCCTGGGCGCCGCCGAGTACGTGAAGGGCCTGGGCGGGAACCGCCCGGCCGTGCCGGAGGCGCAGGTCGCCGCCGCCGAGCAGGTGGCGCTGGCCCCGCTGCAACGCACCGAGGGCGAGAATCCGTACGCGCTGCACGCCGAGTTGCAGCAGACGATGAACGACCTGGTCGGCATCATCCGCAACGCCGACGAGATGCAGCAGGCGCTGGACCGGCTCGACACGCTCAAGGGCCGCGCGCAGCACCTGGCCGCAGCCGGCGATCGCCGCTTCAACCCGGGCTGGCACCTCGCCCTGGACCTGCGCAACATGCTGGCCGTCAGCGAGTGCGTGGCCCGGGCGGCGCTGCTGCGGCAGGAGTCGCGCGGCGGCCACACCCGGGACGACTTCCCGGCGATGCGCGCCGAATGGCGGGCGAAGAACCTGGTGTGTACCTACCCCGAGGGCGGCGGGGGACACGTCGAGATCGTCGAGCAGCCGATGGTGCCGATGCGGGAGGACCTGCTCGCACTGTTCGAGAAGAAGGAACTGGCGAAGTACCTGACCGACGCGGAGCTCGCGACGATCCCGGAGACCCATGGGGGCGACAAGTGACCTACGACGCGCACTTCCGGGTGTGGCGGGGCGACGCGGACGGCGGCGACCTGCAGGACTTCACCGTCGAGGTGAACGAGGGCGAGGTCGTCCTGGACATCATCCACCGGCTGCAGGCCACCCAGGCCAACGACCTCGCGGTGCGGTGGAACTGCAAGGCCGGCAAGTGCGGTTCGTGCAGCGCCGAGATCAACGGCCGTCCGCGACTGATGTGCATGACCCGGATGTCCAACTTCACCGAGGACGAGACGGTCACCGTCACGCCGATGCGGACGTTCCCGGTGATGAAGGACCTGGTCACCGACGTCTCCTTCAACTACGTCAAGGCCGAGCAGATCCCGGCCTTCGCGCCGCCGGAGGGCGTGGCGCCGGGCGAGTACCGCATGGCGCAGGTGGACGTGCAGCGCTCGCAGGAGTTCCGCAAGTGCATCGAGTGCTTCATGTGCCAGAACGTGTGCCACGTGATCCGGGACCACGAGGAGAACAAGGAGGCCTTCGCCGGGCCGCGCTTCTTCATCCGCGCGGCCGAACTGGACATGCATCCCCTCGACGCCGGCACCGATCGCGCCGAGTTCGCCCGGGACGCGCAGGGCGTCGGCATGTGCAACATCACCAAGTGCTGCACCGAGGTCTGCCCCGAGCACATCAAGATCACGGACAACGCGATCATCCCGATGAAGGAACGCGTCGTCGACCGCAGGTACGACCCGCTGACGATCCTGGCGCGCAAGGTGCGCGGCAAGAAGTAGGTCAGCGCCCGCCGGTCCGCGCGGGGCGGGCCCACTCCGGCCGCAGCCGGGGCAGAACCCGCGCGACGGCGGCCGTGGCGGCGACCGCGAGCACCAGCGCCGGAAGCGCGGCGAACCCCGGGTGGGTGAACTCGAGCCCGAGCAGGACCGCGGTGACCGGCCCGCGCTGCGTGACCGACAGCATCGTCGCGGCGCCGAGCAGCGCGACGGCACCGGGTGTGACCCCGGGCACCAGTGCGGACCAGGGGGCGGCGAGCGCCACGCCGAGCGCGGCGCCGGTCGCGAACGACGGTGTCAGCAGGCCGCCGATCGCCCCGGCCCGCAGGCACATGGCGGTGGCGACGGCCTTGAGTGGGGCCAGGGCGGCGGCTGCACCTGCGCCCACCCCGCCGGTGAGGGCCAGTTGCGCCAGGCTCTTGCCGTTGCCGAGCAGTTCGGGGTAGGCGACGCCGAGGGCCCCCAGGATCGCGAAGGCCGCCGGAATCATCAACAGCGTGCGCCGGCCCCGCGGCGCGACGGTGCGGCACCGCGTCATGACCGCCCGGAAGGCCAGGCCGGCGGCCGCGCTGACCGGCGCGATGGCCAGACCGGTCCAGAGCAGGTCCAGGCCGCCGTGCACGTGCGGCACGTGATAGGTCGGCCGGTCGCCGAGCACCGTCCAGGCGACGACGGTCCCGACCGCCGAGGTGACGAGCGCGGGGACGAACGCGCGCAACCGGTCGCGCACGAGCAGGATCTCCAGTGTGAAGGCCACGCCGCTCAACGGCACGTTGTAGACGGCCGCCAATCCCGCCCCGGCACCGCACGCCAGCAGCAACCGCCGTTGCTCGCGGTCCAGCCCCAGCCGTTGCGCCAGCCAGGCTGCCACCGCGGCCGCTGCCTGGCGTGGGGCGCCCTCGCGGCCCAGCGACGCGCCGGCGCCGGCGGAACTGATCTGGATCGCCGCGTCGGCGATCGTGGCGGCCACCGGCAGCCGCGGCTCACCGGCCAGCGCGTGGGTGACCGACACGTTGCCCCGCAACCAGCGCCGCTGCGCCCACCAGGCCACCCCGACCACGGCACCCGCGAGCGCCAGTGCCACCACCCGGCGCACCGGCGACGCATCGCGCACGCCGACGAGCAGGCTGCCTTCCGTGTAGCCGAAGGTCAGGTGCTCGACCGCACGTAGCAGCAAGGTCAGCGCGATACCCGCGACGCCGGCCGCGACCCCGGTCAGGACCGCGGCCAGCGGGAACCGCCACCGGTCCCGGGTCACGGTTCGCCGGACTCCAGCGCGTCGACCAGGCGCGTCAGCGCCGGCACGATGCGCAAGATGGCGTTCCGGTCGCGCGCGGACAGGCGCTCGAGCGCGGCGGCCAGCCGGCGGGAGTTGGCATCGAGCCAGCCCTGCAGTTGCGCCTCACCGGCCCGGGTCAGCGTGATCACGACCGCGCGCCGGTCGCCGGGGTCGGCCGTCCGGACCACGAGCCCGGACTGCACCAACTGCTGGACGAGGTTGCTGACCGTGTTCGGGGCGAGACGGTGGCGCGCCGCGAGGTCGCTCACCCGCAGCCCGGGCTCGTCCGCGAGCCGCTGCAGCAACTCGACCTGCGCCATCGGCAGCCGTTCCCACGGGTAGTCGGCGCGCACGCCGGCCCGCAGCGCGCGGCGCAGCCTGGTCACCACCTCGGCGAGCGGCCACCCGGGAGCCGTGCCGTGCGAAGGGTCGGCCATGTCGCGATATTACATCTGCTACAGAACAGTTCTGTATACGTCGGACTGCGTGACGTGCGCGACCCGGGCCCTGCGACCGGGCCCGGGGCCCCTATCGTGGAGCCGAATCGAGGTACGGACGTGAGCACCGCAGCGACCAGCAGATCGACCGTCTACGGCTACCCGCGCCAGGGGCCGGACCGCGAACTCAAGCGGGCTACCGAGGCCTACTGGGCCGGCCGGTCGGACGCGGCGGCGCTGTTGCAGGCGGCACGCGCGCTGCGCCGCGACCGCGTGACGGTCCTGCGGCAGGCAGGCATCGAGCAGATCCCGAGCAACGACTTCTCGCTGTACGACCACATGCTGGACACCGCGGTGCTGCTGGGCGCGGTACCGCAGCGTCATCAGGCGGCGGTCCCGCGGGTCACCACCGCGCAGCAGCGCCTCGATCGCTACTTCGCGATGGCGCGGGGAACGCGCGATGCCGCTCCGCTGGAGATGACCAAGTGGTTCGACACGAACTACCACTACCTCGTCCCCGAACTCGGCCCGCAGACCTCGTTCGCCCTCGACGCCGCCAAGCCCCTGGGCGAGTTCACCGAGGCGATGCAGGACGGCGTGATCACGCGGCCGGTCCTCGTCGGGCCGGTGACGTTCCTGCTGCTGTCCAAGCCCGCCGCCGACGGGTTCGCGCCGCTGTCCCTGCTCGACCGGGTACTGCCGCTCTACGCCGACCTGCTGGGGCAACTGGCCGACGCCGGGGCCGAATGGGTGCAGGTCGACGAGCCCGCGCTGGTCACCGATCAGCCGGCCGGCGTGCTGGATGCCACGGCGCTGGCCTACGCGACCCTCGCCGCACTGCCGCACCGTCCGCGGCTGCTCGTCGCGACCTACTTCGACCGGGCCGGTGACGCCCTGCCGGTGCTGCGGGACAGCGCGATCGACGCCGTCGGGCTGGACTTCACCGGGCCGGCCGCGGCCAACCTCGAGGACCTGCGGCGGATCGGCGGGCTGGGGGGCAAGCGACTGGTCGCGGGCGTCGTCCACGGCCACAACGTGTGGCGCAGCGACCTCGGCGCCGCGCTGGACCTGCTCGAGCGGCTGCGCGATGTCGCGGACGGGGTGGACGTCGCCGCGTCCTGCTCGCTGCTGCACGTCCCCCTCGACGTGACACGCGAGCGCGACATCGACCCTCGGATCGCGGGCTGGCTCGCCTTCGCGCGCCAGAAGCTGGACGAGATCGTCACCTTGACCGCAGGTCTCGCGCGTGGCCGGGCGGCCGTCGCGGATGCCCTGCGCGACAGCGACGCGCGTCGGGCGGAGCGGGCCGCGTCGGCACTCGTCCGTTCCGACGCGGTGCGCGCGCGGACGGGCGCCGTGCGGGAGGCGGACCTGCGCCGGGCAGGCACGTACGAGCAGCGCCGGGCCGTCCAGGAGCGACGGCTGGGCCTTCCGGTGCTACCCACCACCACGATCGGTTCGTTCCCGCAGACCGCCGAACTCCGGTCGGCACGGGCAGCCCTGCGCTCGGGGCGCCTCAGCCCGGCCGGGTACGAGGACGCCATGCGGGGCGCGATCGACGAGGTCATCGCGACACAGGAGGAACTCGGACTCGACGTGCTGGTCCACGGCGAACCCGAGCGCAACGACATGGTCCAGTACTTCGCCGAGCAACTCGACGGCTTCCTGGCCACCACCCACGGCTGGGTGCAGTCCTATGGCAGCCGCTACGTACGGCCGCCGATCATCGTCGGCGACGTATCCCGGCCCCGGCCGATGACCGTCGGATGGGCCAGCTACGCGCAGCATCTGACGGCCAAACCGGTCAAGGGCATGCTGACCGGCCCGGTCACGATGCTGGCGTGGTCGTTCGTGCGCGACGACCAGCCCCGGGCCGACACCGCGCGCCAGGTCGCGCTGGCCCTGCGTGACGAGGTCGCCGACCTCGAGGCCGCCGGGATCGCGATCATCCAGGTGGACGAGCCGGCCCTGCGCGAGACGCTGCCCCTGCGCCGCGCGGACCGCGCCTCCTATCTGGCGTGGGCCGTCGAGTCCTTCCGGTTGGCGACCTGCGCCGTGCGCGACGACACGCAGATCCACACCCACATGTGCTACGCCGAGTTCGGCGACGTGCTGCAGGCCATCATCGACA
>SCQZ01000255.1 GCA_004299665.1 Jatrophihabitans sp. | reverse complement strand
GTGGCTGCAGCGCGAGTTCCGCGTCCACCGGCTGCCGGCGCCCGGGCTCGTCGGCGCGCCGTTGCTGGGCGCCGCATTCGGCCTGGCGTGGGCACCCTGCCTGACCCCGACCTTCGGCGCCGTGTACTCGATGTCGTTCATCCAGGGCACCGCCGGCCGGGGGGCGTTCCTCATGGCCTGCTACTGCCTGGGGCTGGGGGTGCCGTTCGTACTGGTGGCACTGGGGTTCGGTTGGGTATCGCGGGTGCTGGGCTTCGTGCGCCGTCACATGCGGGTCGTCAGTGCGACCGGCGGCCTGCTGCTCATCGCGTTCGGCGTGCTGCTCGTGACCGGCCGTTGGAACGCCTGGATGGACTCGCTGCGCGGTACGAGCGGGTGGTTCCAGCTATGACCGTCCCGATGAGACGCGTCCTGCTGCGCCCGTTCCGCGTGGTGTGGCGCCGGCTGACCTCCATGCGGACCGCGCTGATCCTGCTGTTCCTGCTGGCGGTGGCCGCGGTGCCCGGCTCGATCCTGCCGCAGCGGCCGCTGAACGCGGACAAGACGAACGCCTACATCGCGCAGCACGGGACCTGGGGCCGGCTGCTGGACCACCTCGGCCTGTACGACGTGTTCGGCTCGGTCTGGTTCGCCGCGATCTACCTGCTGCTGGCCGTGTCGCTGGTCGGCTGCCTGATCCCGCGCATCCGCCTGCACGCCCGCGCGTCGGTCCGCAAGCCGCTGCCGGCGCCGCGCAACCTGGACCGGCTGCCGGAGTCGGGCACGTTCGAGACCGCCGCGACGCCGGAGCAGTACGCGACGGCCGCCCGCGCGGCCCTGGGCCGCCGCTGGCGCGTGGTGCAGCGCGCCGAACCGGGCGGGGCGATCACGCTGTCGGCGGAGAAGGGCTACAGCCGCGAGACGGGCAACCTGCTGTTCCACGTCGCCCTGCTCGCCGGCCTGGTACTGATCGCGATCGGCCAGCTGTACAAGTACGAGGGCAACCGCATCGTCGTCCAGGGGCCGGATCAGGGGTTCTGCAACACCGTCTCGCAGTACGACACCTGGACGCCGGGGCGGCTGGCGGCCGAGGGCAAGGTGACGCCGGCGCCGTTCTGCATCGACGCGCTCACCAGCTTCGTCGCGAACTACACCGCCGGCGGCGAGCCGACGGAGTTCACCGCGAAGGTGCGCTACCGGCCGACGCTCGGGGCCCCCGCACGGGACGCGACGATCAGGGTCAACGAGCCACTGCGGCTCGAGGGTGACCGCGTCTACCTGATCAGCCACGGCTTCGCGCCGCGCGTCACCGTCACCATGCCGGACGGGACGGTCCAGCACGACGTGCAGGCATTCGTCCCGTCCGACGCCTCGACGCTGCTGTCCGAGGGGGCCTTCAAGGAGCAGGGCCGGCCCGGCGCGAACCAGGACGTCGGCATCGCCGGGCTGTTCGCGCCGACACCGCAGGACACCGGCAACGGCGTGATCACCTCGGTCTCGCCCCAGGTGAACGACCCGGTGCTGGCGATCATCGTCTACGTCGGGAACCTCAACTTCAACGGCCTGCCGCAGTCGGTCTACTCGCTGGACACCTCGAAGATGACCGAGGTGGGGCGGGCGAACATGACCGTCGGCCAGACCAAGTCCTTCGGCGACGGGGTGAAGGTCACCTTCGGCGGCTGGGTGCCGTGGGTGTCCTTGCAGGTCAGCCACGATCCCACCCAGGGCTGGCTGCTCGTGGCGGTCGTGGCCATGGTGGCCGGGCTGGTCGCGTCCCTGGGGATCCGCCGGCGCAGGCTGTGGCTGCGGGTGCGTGACGACCTCGGATCCGGGGGGCCTACCGTAGTGGAGGTCGGTGGCCTGGCCCGCAGCGACACCGGCAACTTCAGCACCGAGTTCGCGGGATTGCTGCGCCGCCTGCAGGACGCGGCCGGGACCGTGCGGCACGATGCCGTGGTCGGCGGAGTGCCCGCCGGGAAGGAGTAGTCGTGGCCGGTATCGACGGCTCGATGGCCCACCTGTCCGACTCGCTGTTCACGACGGCGATCGCCGTCTACGCCGTCGCGATGGTCGGCTACACCGCCGAGTACGCCTTCGGCCGCAAGGGGCGCATCGCGCGCACGGTGCCCGTCGCGGCCCGGGAGCGCGAACTCGTCGGCGCAGGGGCCGGCCCGGTCATCGCCCCGGCCGCCCCCCCGTCCGGGCCGCCGGCAGCGCCCCCGCGCCGCCCGCTCGCCGAACGGATCGGCCGCTGGTCACTGGGTATCACCGTGGTCGGCCTGCTGCTGCACGCGACCTCGATCGTCGTGCGTGCCACCGCCGTCGACGCGGTGCCGTGGAGCAACATGTACGAGTTCGCCTCGGTGGCCGGGCTGGTGGGCGTGCTGGCGTTCGTGGTGCTGCTGTGGAAGGCGCCGGCGATCCGTCACCTGGGCGGGTTCATCCTGCTGCCGGTGATCTTGCTGATGTTCCTGGCCGGAACCGTGTGGTACTCCCGGGCGACACCCCTGGTGCCGGCGTTGCAGTCGTACTGGCTGGCGATCCACGTCACGCTCGTCTCGATCGCCGAGGGCGCGCTGATGACCAGCGCCGTGATGACCATGCTGTACCTGGTCAAGTACCGGTACGACCGCAGGCCGGAGGGCGCCGGCCGGTTGGCGGTCCTCGCGGCGCGGCTGCCGAGTGCGGCGACCCTGGACAAGGCCGCCTACCGGGTGGTCGCCTTCGCGTTCCCGCTCTACACGGTGGCGATCATCGCCGGCGCGATCTGGGCGGAGGCGGCGTGGGGGCGCTACTGGGGCTGGGACCCGAAGGAGACCTGGGCGTTCATCGTCTGGGTGATCTACGCCGGGTACCTGCACGCGCGCGCCACCGCCGGGTGGAAGGGTCGGATGGCCGCGTGGGTGAACCTGACGGGCTTCACCGCGATCATCTTCAACTTCATCGTCGTCAACGTGGTGATCTCGGGGTTGCACTCCTACGCCGGGCTGAGCTGACCGGTCGCGAAGACGTCGTTCAGCGTCACCGTCCGCAGGCGACGCTCGCGGATCAGGTCCAGCAACTGCTCGTAGACCTCGGTCACGGCCGGGTGGTTGGCGTGGCCGATCACGATGCGCTGGGGGAGCAGCCAGGTGTGGGCGTTCGCCAGGATCTGCGCCGGTGTCAGGATGGCGGAGTCGCCGAGGGACCCCCACCACAGCGTGATCACCGGATAGCCCTGGTCGGCCGCGACGCGGTCGACCCGCTTGTCGTGGAACCCGTACGGCGGGCGCAGGAACGGCTTGGTGCTGACCCCGTAGGTCCGCTTCACGAACCGCTCGTTCTTCTCCAGTTGGGTCGCGATCGCCGAGTCGGTCAGGGTGCGCAGGTCCGGGTGCGACCAGGTGTGGTTCCCGAACTGGACCTGCCCGGACTCGACCAGCGGGCGCAGCAGCGCGGCGTTGTCGGTCCAGGACGGGTTGACGGCGTTGAGGAAGAAGGTGAGGCGCACCCCGCTGTCGCGGGCGAACCTCGCGTACGCGGCGACCACCGCGCTGTCGGTGCCGTCGTCGATCGTGAGCGCCACCTCCGATCCTGACCCGGGCAGCCGGCTGATCACGGTGGTGGGGGTCGCGCGGGCCGAGGGCGTGGCCGTGGTGGTCGGGCCGGCGGTGGCGGCCGGCGGGAGCCCCTCCTCCGGCATGGCGGCCGTACCGCCGGACCCGCTCGGCGCCGCGTGCACGGTGACCGTAGGTACCGGTGCCGGCACCCGGCCGAGCTCGCACCCGGTCAGGCCGGCGAGCGTGCCGGCTGCCAGTGCGAGGAGAAACCCCCGACGTTCCACGGCGGGAATGGTAAGGCCCGCGAGGCGGGCGTAGCGCGAGGCACAAGTCCCGGTCCGCAATGAGCGATTCGGGCGGATCCGTCCGTTCGTGTGGCCTTCACCACGGTGTATCCCGGCCACCGGGACAGGCAGCGGCGGCGTCCCCTACGGCTCCTGTACCCGCAGCGCCAGCTCCGGGCAGGCGGCGACCGCGCGCCGCGCGGCGGGCAGGTCATCGGCGCCCACGTCGCGGGCCGGCAGCAGCGGGTAGCCCCACTCGTCCCGTGCGATCAACTCCGGCGCGAGCGCCGCGCACAGGCCGTGCCCCTCGCAGCGGGTCCAGTCGATCGCGAGCCTCACGGCCCGGCCCCCAGCGGCAGCCGGCCGAGGACCGGGCGCCCGCAGCCGCCGCGACGGTGCTGTTCGACCTCGTCGGCCAGCAGCCGCAGCGCGCCGGAGACGAAGCGCACCGTGTCGTCCGGGTGCGAGCAGGCACCGCGGCCGGCCACGACGGCCAGGTGCCGCGCGACCGGGGCCGGGTGCCCGGCCG
>SCQZ01000254.1 GCA_004299665.1 Jatrophihabitans sp. | reverse complement strand
GCGAGCAATATGACCGAGCGACATCTTGGTGGAGCGAGCAAAATGACCGATCGCGCCGCGCAGTTCCGTGCCCTGCACGTCCCGGGCAATCCGCTGCTCATGCCGAACCCGTGGGACGTCGGCTCGGCCCGGCTGCTCGCGTCCCTCGGCTTCGCCGCGCTGGCCACCACCAGCAGCGGTTTCGCGATGACCCTCGGCCGCCCGGACGGGTCGGTGTCGCGCGACGAGGCGATCGGACACGCCGCGGCGCTGGTCGCGGCCGTCGACGTCCCGGTCTCGGCCGACCTCGAGAACTGCTTCGCCGCCGATGCCGAGGGGGTGGCGCGCACCGTCGAGCAGGCCGTCGGTGCCGGGCTGGCCGGCTGCTCGATCGAGGACTGGAGCGGTACCGCGATCTACCACCTCGCCGCCGCGCTGGACCGCGTGCGCGCGGCGGTGCAGGCGGCCGATGGCCGGCTGGTCCTCACCGCCCGCGCCGAGAACCACCTGCACGGGGTCGAGGACCTGGCCGACACGATCCGCCGGCTGCAGGCCTACCAGGAGGCCGGGGCCGACGTGCTGTACGCGCCCGGCCTGACCGCGCTGGGTGACATCCGCACGGTGGTCCGCGAACTGGACCGCCCGGTGAACGTGCTCGCGATGGCGGCGACGCCGCCCGTGGCGGCGCTCGCGGAGGTCGGGGTGGCGCGGATCTCCGTCGGCGGAGCGTTCTCGTACGTCGCGGCAGCCGCCGTGGCCGACGCGGCGCGCGAACTGCTGGGGGAAGGGTCGTACGGCTACACCGCGCGCGCCCGCCAGGGCCGCGAGGCGATGGGTCACGCTGTCAGCTGAACTCCACCCGCGCCAGGTCGGCGGCGCCGATGAGGCCGGCGTCGGCGCCGAGCGTCGCCTGCCGCACCAGCGGCGCGGGACGGTAGAGGCGCCCGGGCATCTCGGCGTCCAGTTCCTCGCGCGCCGGCGCGAGCAGCATCTCGCCGGCCGCCGACACCCCGCCGCCGACGAGGAAGACGGCCGGGTCGACCAGCGCCGCGACGTTGGCCATCCCCCGGCCCAGCCAGCGCCCCATCGCCGCGCAGATCGCCTGCGCCGCCGGGTCACCGTCCGCGGCCGCAGCCGTGACCACCGGGCCGTCCAGGTCGGCGATCGAGCCCGCGCGCGCCAGCATCGCGGCAGCCGCGGCCGGTGACTCGGTCGCCAACTGCTGCGCGTCCCGCGCGAGCGCCCGGCCGGAGGCGTACATCTCCCAGCACCCGCTCTTGCCGCACGCGCACAGCCGCCCGCCGGGGACGAGGGTCATGTGCCCCGGCTCGCCGGCCATCCCGCCGGCCCCGCGGTACAGCCGCCCGTCCAGGACGAGCCCACCGCCGAGCCCGGTGCCGATCGTCAGGCAGCAGATCGAATCCAGCCCACGCCCGCCGCCGAAGCGGAATTCCCCCCACGCGGCGGCGTTCGCGTCGTTCTCCACGCACACCGGCAGTGGCAGCACCGCCGCCAGCGCTTCCCGGATCCGCACGTTCCGCCACGCGAGGTGGGGCGAGAACAGCACCGTCGAGCGGTCCGGCCCCAGCCACGCCGCAGCGCCGACGCCGACGCCCACGGCTCCGGGGAAGGTCTCGCGCAGGGAGGCGACCAGCCGGGCGATCACGGCCTCGGTGGCGGCAGCGTCGGCGCGGGGGGTCGGGGCGCGGTCGCGCGCGAGGATCACGCCCTCGTCGTCGACGACGCCGGCGAGCACCTTGGTCCCGCCGATGTCCACCCCGATCGCGAGCGGCACCGGCGTCAGTCCGTCTCCGGGTCGGCGGCGCCCGGATCCCCCAGGTCGATGCGCTGCACGCGCGGCTGGGAACCCCCCGGCGAGGCCGGGTGGTGGTGCGCGCCGCCCGCGGCCGGATCGAGCAGCGAGCGCAGGGCGCCGACGATCGCGGCACCTGCCTCGGTGAGCCTGTCGTTGACGTCGGGGCGCTCGCCGCGCAGGACGGCGGCGAACTGGCACAGCGGGCACCACTGGCAGTCCGCGCGCGGATCCCCGGTGGGCGGCGGGAGCGTGGCGCGCGCCCAGTCCCGGACCGCGCCGGCCAGCCGGAACGCCTCCTCCAGGACGGGGCCCCCCGGCTGCGGCCCCTCGGGCGGCAGCTGCTCGTCGCTCATCCCACACTCCCCGCCGGCCACGGCGCCGGGCCCGGACGGAACCGTACCTGCAGCTCCCGCCCGTCGAACTCCCCGCCCACGACCGCGCAGCGGCGCAGCGTGCCCGGCAGCGTCAGCACACGTCGGTTACCCGCGACCGTGACGACGAGGTCGTCACCGGCCCGCGCCGCGTCGACCTCTCCCCGCACGGCCAGCGGCAGGGCCAGTCGCAGCAGGTAGTCGCCGCTGCCGAGCGCCTCGACCTGCAGCGGCAGCGCCGCGGAACCGGCCGCTGCGCGATCCCCTCCCGCCGGGTCCGCCCCCGCCGGGTACAGGCAGTCGGCGACGTCGCGCAGCGCGTCGACCCCGACCGGCTCGACCGCCCGGTAGGCCAGTTCGCGCACCGGCAGCCCGGCGAACGAGTCCCGGACGGCCTCGAGCTGGCGCGCCTGGGCGGCGGCCCAGCCGGCCCGCCACGGATCGCCGCCGGCGGGGAACACCCGGTTCGCCACGACGAGATCGACCCGGTAGCCGTAGAGGGCGAGCGCCGTGAAGGTGCGCCGCGACTCGGCCGCGACGACCGCCTCCGGCGTGAGCACCAGCCGCACCGAGGTGACGGCCGGATCGCCCAGCAGCCGGCGCACCCCCGCGAGCTCGTCGTTCAGGCGCAACAGCGCCTCGAACAGCGAGTCGGGGGGGATCGCATCGCCGCGGCCCATCACGGCCGCGATCGGGCGCATCCCGCGCGCGATGCGCCGCTGCGCGGGGAACACCTTCTGCAGATACCACGTCAACGCCTCGGGCAGGGCGAGCAGGCGCAGCGTCTCGGCGGTCGGCGCGCAGTCCACCACCAGGGCGTCCCAGGCACCCTGCAGCGCGAGCTCGCGCACCGCCAGCAGCGCCAGCACCTCGTCCACGCCGGGCAGCACCGTCAGCTCGTCGGCCGTGATCGGATCCACCCCGCCGCGCGCGAGCAGGTCGGTCAGGTAGGCCTGCACGTCGCGCCACACCCGCTCGAAGCGCACCTGGGTGTCGACCTGCACCGCCTGCAGGCCGGGTGCCACGTCCGCCGGCTCGCCGGTGAGCGGCATCGCCAGCGCGTCGCCCAGCGAGTGCGCGGTGTCGGTGGACAGCAGCAGCGTCTTGACGCCGCCGTCGGCCAGTCGCAGCGCGGTCGCCGCTGCCGTCGTCGTCTTGCCGACGCCGCCCTTGCCGGTGAACAGGACGATCCTCACGCGCCGGGTCCCCGCGCCTCGACGTACTTCTTGAGCTCCTTGAGCGCGGTGTCCATCACGATCCGCTCGCCCTTGCGCTTGAGCGTGCCGAGCATCGGGATGGCCAGGTCCACCGTCAACGAGTAGCTGACCAGCGTCCCCCCGTCGCAGGCCTCGAGCCGGTAGGAGCCCTGCTGGCCCCGCATCAACTGGCCGCGCACTAGATGCCAGTCGACCCGCGCGTCCGCGTCCCACACGTACTCGAGCTCGTAATTCTCGTGCAGGACGCCGGCATCCAGGGTGAAGGCGACGCGCCGGGCCCTCCCGTCCGGCCCGGTCTGCACCACCCGCGCACTCTTCACCGCAGCCGCCCACGACGGGTAGCTCGCGAAGTCGGCGATGGCGGCCATCACCGCGGCCGGCTCGGCGTCGATCGTGATCGACTGCTGCGACTGCTCGGTCATGTCTGCTCGCTCCGCAAGCGTCGCTCGGTCACCTGCTCGCTCCGCAAGCGTCGCTCGGTCACCTGCTCGCTCCGCAAGCGTCGCTCGGTCACCTGCTCGCTCCGCA
>SCQZ01000253.1 GCA_004299665.1 Jatrophihabitans sp. | reverse complement strand
TGTCCGGCCTGGACGCGATCGCGCTCGCCGACCAGCTCATCCGGGCCGGTGAGTTCGACATCGTCGTCGCCGGCGGCCAGGAGTCGATGACCAACGCGCCCCATCTGCTGCCCAAGTCGCGCGAGGGTTACAAGTACGGCGCCGTCCAGTTGCTCGACGCGATGGCCTACGACGGCCTGACGGACATCTTCGACGACATCCCGATGGGGGAGTCGACCGAGCGGTTCAACGCCGGGCTCGACCTGACCCGCGAGGAGCAGGACGCCTTCTCCGCACGCTCGCACCAGCGCGCCGCGCTCGCCCAGAAGAACGGGCTCTTCGACGAGGAGATCGTTCCGGTGCAGATCCCGCAGCGCAAGGGCGACCCGATCGAGTTCCGCGAGGACGAGGGCATCCGCGCCGATACCACCGTCGAGTCGCTGGCCAAGCTGCGCCCGGCGTTCACGAAGGATGGCACGATCACTGCCGGGTCCTCGTCGCAGATCTCCGACGGTGCGTGCGCCGTCGTCGTGATGAGCAAGGCGAAGGCACAGGAGCTGGGGCTGGACTGGCTCGCCGAGATCGGCGCCCACGGCAACGTCGCAGGGCCGGACAACTCGCTGCAGTCCCAGCCCGCGAACGCGATCAAGCACGCGCTCGGCAAGGAGGGGCTGTCGGTCTCCGACCTGGACCTGGTGGAGATCAACGAGGCGTTCGCCGCGGTCGGGCTGCAGTCGATGAAGGAGCTGGGCCTCGACCCGGAGAAGGTGAACGTGAACGGGGGCGCGATCGCGCTCGGGCACCCGATCGGGATGTCCGGCGCACGGCTCGCGCTGACGCTGGCGCTGGAGCTGCGGCGGCGCGGCGGCGGCACCGGAGCTGCCGCGCTGTGCGGCGGCGGCGGCCAGGGTGATGCGTTGATCCTGCGAGTTCCCGAGCAGGTCCGTGGGTAGAGCCTGCGAGTTCCCGAGCAGGTCCGTGGGTAGAGCCTGCGAGTTCCCGAGCAGGTCGGTGGGTAGAGCCTGCACGTTCCGGCCTGAACCGCACCGTCCGGTGATCAGCCGCGGGTCGTGGTCGGCAGGGGACCACACGCGGTCGATCACGGCGGCGGGACGGCGGGGAGGGTGGACGACGTGAGGAGTACCCGGCGCGCGGTGGACGTCGCGGACCTGGTCGCGCGGGCGCGCGAGGGCCAGGTCCGGGCCGTGGCCCGGCTCATCTCGCTGGTCGAGAACTCCGAACCGGCGACGTTGCGGACGGTGGCGGCGGCGCTCGCGCCGTACACCGGGCACGCGCAGGTGGTCGGCCTGACCGGAGCGCCCGGGGTGGGCAAGTCCACGACGACCTCGGCCGTGGTGACGGCACTGCGCGCCGAGGGCAAGCGCGTCGGGGTGCTGGCCGTCGACCCGTCCTCCCCGTTCTCCGGCGGCGCCCTGCTCGGCGACCGGGTCCGCATGCAGGACCACGCGACCGACGACGGGGTGTTCATCCGCTCCCTCGCCTCCCGCGGGCAGCTCGGCGGGCTGTCCGCGGCGGTGCCACAGGCGTTGCGGGTGCTGGACACGGCGCGCTGCGACGTCGTACTGGTCGAGACGGTGGGCGTCGGCCAGGCCGAGGTCGAGATCGCCTCGCTGGCGGACACCACGGTGGTGCTGCTCGCGCCCGGCATGGGGGACGGCATCCAGGCCGCCAAGGCCGGCATCCTGGAGATCGCGGACGTCTTCGTCGTGAACAAGGCCGATCGCGACGGCGCCAAGCAGGTCTCGCGAGACCTGAAGTACATGCAGTCCCTCGGCGGACGGCACAGCGTGGCCGGTGCCTGGCGCCCGCCGATCGTGCTGACCGTCGCCTCCCGCGGCGTCACGGCGGACAGCGGCGTGGACCACCTGGTCGCGGCCGTCGCCAAGCACCGCGACTGGCTCGAGCGCACCGGTGAGCTGGACCGGCGCCGGCAGGCGCGCGCCGCGGCCGAGATCGAGGCGATCGCCGTCGGTGAGGTCAGGATCCGGCTGGGGGCGGTGCACGGGTCGGCGGCGCTCGGGGTGGCCGCGGCGCGCGTCGTGGCGGGGGAGACCGACCCGTACTCCGCGGCGGCGGAACTGGTGGCGCGGCTCTAGCCGCGCACCGAGCAGCGGCTCATGCCGTCCGGCCCGTCGTGGCGGGCAGGTCCGCAACGAACTCCTGGGTGAGCCGCGCGGTGAGTCCGGGCTGCTCGAACTGCGGCACGTGGCCGCAGCGCTCCAGAACGACCGACCGCGCCTGCGGCAGCGCGCGCTCCACGAACCTGCTGAACCCCGGTGGCACGAGCAGGTCCGAGTCGCCCCACACGAACAGCGCCGGCGGGCGCAGCCGGGGTAGCCGCTCCCAGAACCCGGTCTCGCCGAACGGCTCGTCCAGGTAGACATGCCGCAGGGCGGAGAAGATCGCCAGCCGGTTCGAGCGGATCGACAGGACGCGCAGGAACTCGTCGACCGCCGCGTCGGCCCAGGGCCGGGGCAGCCGGTCCGGGTCCGCGAACAGCCCCTGCAGGCCCCGCATCGCCACCGTCCGGGGGATCCGCACCGGCAGCGCGGCGACCTCGTCACGCACGAGCCGCACGAACGGCACGAACTGGCGCAACCTGCGGAACGCCACGGCCGGGCACAGCAGCACCAGCCCGCGCACCTCGAGGGGCGAGTCGAGCGCCGCCTGCAGCGCGGTGCGCCCGCCCAGGCTGTTGCCCACGACGACGGCAGGGGCGTCGCAGGTCTCGCGCAGGAACGCGGAGAGCCAGTTGCCGAGGTACGTGGCGCCGTGCGCGCCCGGGCGCGCCTGCGAACCGCCGTGACCGGGCAGGTCCGGGGCGAGGACGCGATGGGTGCGCGACAGGACCGGGATGAGAGGGAGCATGCTGGCGTTGGTCGCGCCCAGGCCGTGCACGAGCACCACGGGCGGTGCGCCCACCGGCCCGGACTCCAGGTAGAACGTCTCGATGCCGTCCGCGACGACCGAGCGGGTGTAGGTGCGGGTGTCGTCGCCGGGATCGCCCGGGAACAGCCCGTCCAACTGCAGCGCGAGCGCGAGGTTGCCGCGCACGAACAACTCACCGTCCAGGAAGGCCCGGATCCCGCTGCGCCGGCCGGAGACGACCTGCTCCAGCACGGCCAACGAGCTACGGACGGTCGTGGTCGGCCCCGCCGGTCCGCCCCGGCGGGCACGCACCCGGCCGCGGTCGATCTCGACCGTCCAGTTGGCCATGCCGCCGGCGGTGAACAGCAAGCTGGCGGTGGTGTCGGCCAGCAGGGGTGAGTAGGCGCCCTGCAGCCGGTGCTCCAGCAGCGGCAGCAGGTCGTCCTCGGGCACGGCGGTCCTTCCTCGGTGGCGGCTGTGCGTGCGCGCCGCTTGCAGGGTACGTGCCGGGATCGCGCCGCGCGGGGCAACGCGCGAGGATTTCCCTCACCACGGCTGTCGATCCGCGGCGCGCCCGAACGTCGGATGATCGGAGCCGCTCGACCAGCGAGCCGGCACAGGAGAAGGAGAAGCAACGATGTCCAAGTTCCTCATCCTCATCTACGACGACGAGCAGGCGTGGGTGGGCGCGGACGCGGCGGTGTCCGCCAAGCTGATGGCCGACCACGACCGCTTCGGCAGGCAGAACGGCGACAAGATCCTCGGCGGCAACGCCCTGCAGCCCGTCGCGACGGCGACCGTCGTGCGCCCGGACGGGGCCGACGGCTTCACCGTCACCGACGGCCCGTACGCCGAGACCAAGGAGGCGCTGGGCGGCTACTACCTCGTCGAGGCGGACGACCTGGACGAGGCGATCGCGTTCGCCAAGCAGGTGCCGGTGATCAGCGGCGGCCTGGAGGTCCGGCCGATCATGGTCTTCGACTGACGTGACGGTCGAGGAAGCGGTCGCCGACGCGCACCGCCGCGAGTGGGCGTTCGTGCTCGCCGCGACGGTGCGCGTCACCCGCGACCTCGATCTGGCCGAGGAGTGCGTGCAGGACGCCTACCTGCGCGCACTGGACCGATGGCGGGCGGACGGCGTACCGCGCAACCCGGGGGCCTGGCTGACGACCGTCGCCCGGCGCCGCGCCGTGGACCTGCGGCGCCGCGACGCGCTGTTCCGCAC
>SCQZ01000252.1 GCA_004299665.1 Jatrophihabitans sp. | reverse complement strand
GCCGCCGTGGTGCGGCGCTCGCGCGTGCTGATCGGCAACCGCCGCAGCGTCAGTCCGGACCGCGTCGGCGCCGGCTCTCCGGTGACGGTGCAACTGGTGCTCACCAACCGGTCGCGGCTGCCGACCACCCGGCTCATGCTCGAGGACCGGTTGCCGGCGCAACTGCCCGGCCAGGCGCGGTTCGTGCTGGACCCGCTGGCCGGGCGCGAGTCGCGCACCGTGACCTACCGGCTGCCGCACCTGCCCCGCGGCCGCTACCGGGTCGGCCCGCTGCAGGTGCGCCTGACCGACCCGTTCGGCCTGGTCGACATCCGCCGCTCGTTCTCCGCGACGGACGAGTTCGTGGTGCGCCCGATCGTCGAATCGCTGCCGGACATGACGGTGCCGCTGTCCCACGATCTCGGCGACGATGCCGGCAGCCACTCGGTGGGGACGCACGGGGCGGACGACGCATCGACGCGCGAATACCGCGTGGGCGACGACCTGCGCAAGATCCACTGGCGCTCGACCGCGCGGACCGGCACCGTCATGGTGCGCCAGGAGGAGCGGCCGTGGCAGGGCCGGGTCAGCGTGGTGCTGGACCTGCGAGCCGTCGCGCACGCGGAATCGGCCGCCCCCGGGCGGGTCGAGGACGAGCGCGGCCGCAGCAGCCTGGAGTGGGCGATCAGCGCGGCGGCGAGCATCGGCACGCACCTGCTGATGAGTGGGCGCTCGCTGGACCTGCTCGACGATCCGGGCGGCTCCGGCATCCGGCGGCTGCCCGATCCCGGGTCGCTCACCGACCACCTGGCGGTGGTCACGCCCGCGCGTGCCACCAGCCTGGTCGGGGCATCGCCGGCGATCGCCGGCGCGGCACGCCAGAGCGCATTGGTCGCGATCCTGGGCGAGGTGGATCCGCAGACCCTGCGGCTGCTGGTCGGCGCACACCCCCGCGGGACGACCGCCCCGGCGGTGGCCCTGCTGCTGGACACCGCGACCTGGCGGGCCGAGGGGGGTCACGCGGGCGGGACCGCCCATCGCAGCGCCCGGGCCCTGGCCACCGCGGGCTGGCGCACGGCGGTGGTCCGCCGCGGCACGACGGTCGCCGAAGCCTGGACGCAGGCGCTGCAGGCCGACCCGGTCGGCGTGCGGGCGTGACCGGGTGAACACCGCCGTCCGCCGCACCCTCGTCGCGCTCGTGGCCTCCGGTCTCGGCGCCATCCCGCTGTGCCAGGTGTTCACCGACCGCGGCTGGCTGCTGGACGTCTGGCTGTCGATGGCGATCGTGGTCGGCCCGGCAGCGTTTCTGCGCCTGCGGCGCCCCCCGGGCGCGCTGCAGGTGTGGCCCGGTCTGGCGCTGCTGGTGCTGTGGTTGGTGGCGGCCTTCGTCCCGGCCGGTGCCTGGTTCGGGTTCGTCCCGTCGGGCGCCACGGTGCGGCAGGTGGGTGGCCTGCTCACCGAACTGCACGCGAGCACGGCGCACCAGATCGCCCCCGTGCCCACCACGCTCGCCAGCCGGCTCGTGCTGTGCACGCTGCTCGGGCTGCTCGCCGCGCTCATCGACCTGCTGGCCGTCGTCGGTCGCCGCGGCGTGCTCGCGGGCGTGCCGCTGCTGGTGGTGTTCACCGTCGCCGGAGCCCTCAGCCGCCACGGCGTCTCCTGGATCTGGTTCGTGGCGCCGGCGATCGCCTTGCTCATGCTGCTCGCCCTGGACGCCCGGGACACCGTCGCCGGCTGGGGGCATCGCGTGCGTCGCCAGGGCGAACGGGCCGGTCGCCGGCCGCTCGACCTGGCCGCGCAACGGATCGGGGTCCTGGCCGTGGCCGCCGCCGTCGTGCTGCCGGTCGTCATCCCGGTCGCCTCGACCGACCTGCTGCCGGGGCTGTTCCGGCACTCCGGTGGCGGCGGGTCGGACGGTCTGGGCGTCGGGGGCACGATCGACCCCTGGGTGGCACTGCGCGGCCAGCTGCTGCGACCCCAGACCCTGCCGCTGGCGGGCGTCCAGGTCAGTGACCTCAGCGGGGGCCAGCCGTTCTACCTGCGCACCAACGTGCTGTCCACGTTCACCGGCGACGGCTGGGTGGAGGCCTCGCACGGCGTGACGCAGCCGCTGGACACCACCGGCTACGACACCCTTCCCGCCCCCGCCTCCTCGATCGTGAGCCCCGGCCCGGGGCAGCGGTTGCGGTACGAGGCGAGGATCCAGATCACCGGCATGCGCGGGAACGCGCCGGTGTTCGCGGTGCCGACCGTCATCACCGGGCTCCCCGGTGTCTCCTGGTCGCCCCAGGACCAACTGCTGCTCGGTGCGGCGGTGCGCGAGGGAACCACCTTCACCGAGGACGTCGCCCAGCCGCAGCCGACGCAGCAGGAGCTGGAGCAGGCCCGGCTGCCGGCCGGCCTCGACATGCGCCGGTGGCTGTCGCTGCCCTCGATCCGGTCGCAGGTCCAGGCGCTGGTCCGGCAGATCGTGGGGGGCCGCACCGCGCCGTACGACATCGCCCGCGCGATCAACGACTTCTTCACCGACCCGGCCAACGGGTTCAGCTACAGCCTGCAGACCAAGGCCGGCGACTCCGGCAACGACCTGGTGGACTTCCTGCACAACCGGGTCGGGTTCTGCCAGCAGTACGCGGCCGCGATGGGGGTGATGCTGCGTCTGGCGGGCGTTCCTGCGCGGGTCGTGCTCGGCTACACCCATCCGGTCCCGATCGACGGCTCCTTCCAGGTGACGACCGACGACGCGCACTCCTGGGTCGAGGCGTACCTGGGTGACATCGGATGGGTTGCCTTCGACCCGACACCCCTTGCCGGGATCGCCGGCGGCCGCAGCAACGACCTGCCCTGGGCACCGCACGGCGGCGCCGGCGTGACGGGGTCCGCGGGCGCCACCGCCTCGGCGAGTGCGCGGCCGTCGCACTCCGCGGGCCGCAGCAGCTCCGCCGCGGCGCCGGCCGCCCAGCCAGCGACCCCGGCGGGCGGTCCGCCGCTGCACCGGTGGCTGCCCGTCGCGATCCTCGCCGCCCTCGTGGCGATCGGGCTGACACCGTGGTTCGTGCGGACGGCGCGGCGGCGCGCGCGGTTGCGCCGTGACGGCGACTGCGAGGCGCTGTGGTCGGAGTTGCGCGACACCGCCGTCGACCTGGGCTACGTCTGGTCGCCGGCCCGCTCGCCACGGCAGGTGGTGCGTTGGCTGCGCGAGCCGGTGGGCGACGCGATCACCCGGCTGCGAGGGCTGGCGCTGGCCCTGGAGCGGCAGCGGTACGCGGCCGCGACGACCGCGGACCCGGCCGGGCCCGACGGCGCCTGGGATGTGTTGCGCGCCGACCTGGTCGCGGTGCGCTCACGCCTGATGGCGGACACCAGCCGTAGCGTGCGGTTGCGGGCCCGGTTCCTACCGAGTTCGCTGGGCTGGCGGCTGGGGCGACGGCGCCACTGACGGCGTCGTCACCGACGGGGGCAGGTTCAGCTCTCGTCGAACCGCTTGCGCAGCCGCTCCTCCATGCGACCGCGCAGGCCGCCGGGGCGCTGGGTGCGGGCCGGCCCGGCGCTCGGATGCGCGTCGCGTGCGCTGTCCGGGGTGGGCGAGGACGGGCGCAGCCGCTGCACGAGGTAGCCGCACGCGCCGACGACGAGCACGAACCCCACCACGCTCAGCACGATGAGGTTGGTGACCAGGCCGACCAGGACGCACGCCAGGCCGACCAGGACACCGAGGACGGAGGTGACCACGGCCGTCCGCAGCCGGGAGCGGCGGCGCACCGAACGCACCGACGAGGCGAACTTGGGGTCCTCGGCGTAGAGCGCCTGCTCGATCTCGTCCAGCAGACGCTGCTCGTGATCGGAGAGCGGCATCGTTGCCCTCCTTCGTCCCCTGGTCGTGGCCGACCGCTCATGCTCCAGATCGACAGGTCGGGCGGACGCCTGAGCCCTGTCACCTTCGAGCATACGAGCCGATTCGCCGCGGCGAAAGTTTCCCGCGCCAACTCCTCACCGGGCGCGCCGACCCCCACCGTCACCGCGGTCGGCCGCGCCGAGCAGGCTCGCGTAGCCGAGCGATCCGGACCCGAACCGGGCCCGGGTAGCGTCCAGCGCCGCGTCGAGGGCGGGGGGCGGGGTCCGGGGTGCGGGCGGTGTGGACTGCGCGGACTGCGCGGCCTGCTGTTCGGCCGCCAGGTCGTCGAAGCTCAGTTGGTGTACGACGCTGCCGGCGGCGCGCAGGTTCTCGCACTTGACCCCCACCAGGCGGATCCGCGGCCGGTCCAGCCCCAGGGCGTCGACCAGCCCTGCGGCGGTGCGGAAGATGACGTGCGAGGAGTCCGTCCAGCCGTCCAGGCTGCGTACCCGGGTGATCGTGGTGAAGTCCGCGAAACGGACCTTGATGCCCACGGTGCGGGCGGCCAGGCCCCGGCTGCGGACCCGGCGCGCCACCTCGTCGGCCAGCCGTAGCAGTTCCCGGCGGACCTCGGCCGTCGAGACGAGGTCGGTCTCGGTGGTGTGGTCCGCGCTGATGGACTTCTCGGCCTCGTCCGGGCTGACCGGGCGCGGGTCGCGCCCGGCGGCGAGTTCGTGCAGGTGCGCCGCGACGGCCTGGCCGACGGCCCGCTGCAGCGTGTCGACCGGTGTGCGGGACAGGTCGGCGACCGTGCGCACGCCGATGCGGTGCAGTTGCTCGGCGGTGCGCTGCCCCACCCCCCACAGCACGGTCACCGGAAGCGGGTGCAAGAACTCCAGCACCCGGGCGGCGGGCACGACCAGCAGACCGTCGGGCTTGCAGCGGGCGGAGGCGAGTTTGGCGACGAACTTGCTGGGACCGACACCCACCGAGCAGGTGAGGCCGAGCTCGCCCAGGACCCGCGCGCGGATCGCGGCGGCGATCGCGGCGGGGGGCCCCAGCCGGCGCACGGCGCCGGAGACGTCCAGGAACGCCTCGTCGAGCGAGAGCGGCTCGACGAGCGGCGTGATGTCGCGCAGGATCGTCATGACCTGGCTCGAGGCCGTGCTGTACGCCTGGCGATCCGGCGGCAGCACGACCAGGTGCGGGCACCGGCGCAACGCCTGGGTCATCGGCATCGCGCTGCGCACGCCGTAGCGGCGCGCCTCGTAGGAGGCCGCGGCGACGACACCGCGGCTGCTGCCGCCGACGACGACCGGACGCCCCCGCAGCTCGGGCCGGCGCCGGATCTCGACGCTGGCGAAGAAGGCGTCCATGTCGACGTGCAGGATCGGACAACCGCGATCGTCCGTCCCGAGGGTCTCGGACGCGCGAGGAACGTCGCCGCTACGTCCCATGGCCCAGCCGCCCCGTCACCTCAGTCCGGGCGTCGCGCCATGAGGTGGACGCGGGCGGCGATGTTGCGCAGCGGCGGGCGACCGGACGCCGCCGCCTCCAGGCGGTCCAGCGCCTCCCGGGCGCCGGGCGCGTCCAGCGCACGGCCGGGAAGCAGGTCGCTGAACACCCCGATGCCGTGCATCGCGCTCACCTGCAGGCCGTTCGCGCGGCACAGCGCGGCCACCGTGTCCGGGCCGGCCGCGTGCACGTCGGTGTCGAGGGCGCGCAGCTCGGCGAGCGCGGCGGCGACGTCGCCCGCGAAGGCGCGGGCCAGGACTGCCGCGACCGGGTTGGCAACGACGACGCTCAGCCAGCCCCCGGGGCGCACGGCGGCCGCGATCGCGGCGAAGGCCGGACCCAGTGCCTCGACCGCGCCCAGCACGCCGTGCGCCAGCACGAGGTCGAACCGGGAGCCGTCGACGACCTCCGCCAGACCCTCGACGTCGCCCTGGCGCCCGACGACCTGCTCGGCGACGCCGGCCTCCGCGGCGCGGCGGTGCAGCGTGGCCAGGGCGTCCGCGCTGACGTCGACCACCGTCACGTGTGCGCCGGCCTGTGCCAGCGGCACGGCGAAGGTGCCGCTGCCGCCGCCGCAGTCCAGGACGCAGGCCCCGGACGCGGGCAACGCGTCGAGCAGGACCGGCCAGATGAGCCCGAGACGGCCCGGCGCCGGAGGGTGCTGCGCCGCGGCCCGCATGGGCGCAACGATAGCCCGGCCCGCCGACACCGCAGGTCAGCTCGCCAGCGGGACCGGGATCTGGCCGAGGGACTGTTCCACGAGGCGCAGGAACGTCTCGGCGCGCTGCAACTCCTGCGCCGCGACCTGCTCACCGACCACCGATCGACCGCCCGCCTCGATCGCCGCGCGCTCCGGCGCCGCCGCGGCGAACAGCCGCGACCAGCCCGCGAGGTCGGGCGCCACCGTCGCCAGCAGCACCCAGGCGCTCTGCAGCCGCTGCCGCGGGCGCGGCCTGCCACCCCGGTCGGCGATCACCGCCCCGGCCGCCCGCAGCGCCGCCAGGTGCGCGAGCCGGAACCGCTCGTCCGGACTGTCCGCGCTCATCGCGTCCCGCAGCGCCTGCCGCGCCCGTACGGTCAGTACCGCTGCCGGAACCCTCGCCGTCCCCGTCACGGCCACCTCCAGGACGATCACTCATAGAACGTCAGTTCGATAGTATCGGGTCCGGCCGATATCGGCAACCGAGCGGCGCCGGCCGCGCGCTAGGTTGCGCTTCGTGCATCGCAACTGCGAGATCGTCGACGACGCGCTGGCCGCCGCCGGGCTGGCCGGCCGGGTCCGCATCCTGGACGAACCGGCGCCCACGGCCGCTGCCGCGGCCGCGCTGCTCGGCGTGCCGGTCGGGGCGATCGCCAACTCCCTGGTGTTCACCACCGCGGAGCGGACCGCGCTGCTCGTGCTGACCAGCGGTGCGCACCGGGTGGACACGGCCAAGGTCGCGGCGGCGGTCGGCACCGCCCGGCTGTCGCGGGCCACCCCGGAGTTCGTCCTGCAGGAGACCGGGCAGCCGATCGGCGGGGTCGCCCCCACGGGCCACCCGGCCCCGATCCGCACGCTCGTGGACACCGCGCTCGAGCCGTTCGAGCAGGTGTGGGCCGCCGGCGGCATCCCGCACGCGGTCTTCCCGACCAGCTTCGCCGAACTCGTGCGGCTGACGGGCGGCACGCCGGCCGACGTCGCCTGACGGGCGTCGCCCGTCCCGACCTCGCGGCAGCGCCCCGTGATGCGGCACGATCGGCAGGTGCGGTCCACACCCCAGCAGACCCGCGACGGGTCCCCGCGCGTGCAGGCGTGGCTGCCGGACGAGTTCGCCGCGCACGTCGACGAGGCGATGGACATCTACGCCCGCGCGATGCAGTACCCGCCGCACGCCGCGCGGCAGCGGGCGGCCACCGCGCGATCGCACGCGCGCAACGAGGGTTTCGCCTGCCGCGCCGCCCTGCTCCCGGACGGGACCCTCGTCGGGTTCGGCTACGGGTATACGACCTCGCCGGGCCAGTGGTGGCACGACCTGGTGCGGCGTGCCCTCGATCCGCAACTGCGGGAGCGGTGGCTCACCGACGCCTTCGAGTTGTCGGAGCTGCACATGCTGCCCGAGTACCAGGGCATCGGGATCGGCCGCGACCTGCTGGTCCGGCTGGCCGCGTCGCTCCCCCACCACGCCGTCCTGCTGTCCACGCCCGACGCGGACACCCGGGCGTTCCGCCTGTACCGGGACCTCGGCTTCGTCGATCTGCGCCGTCGCTATCTGTTCCCGGGGGACGCCCGGCCCTTCGCGGTCCTCGGTGCCGTGCTGCCGCTCCGTGACGCGGGCTGACCCGCGGCTGCCCGCGCTGCTCGCCGCGGCAACCATCGCTACGCAGATCTGCTACCCGCTGGCGTCCGGCACCGCCCGCGACGTGCTGATCGTGGTCGTCGTCTGCCTGTTCGCCGCCGCCTCCCTGACGACGGCCTGGGTCGGGCGCGGCGTACGGGCCGGAGCCGCACTGGTCGGCGCCGGCCTCGTGGGGCTGGCGGCGGAGATCGTCGGCGTGAACACCGGCTTCCCGTTCGGCTCCTACGCCTACACCGGCCACCTCGGTCCCCGGCTGCTCGGTGCCCCGGTGCTGATCGGGCTGGCCTGGCTGATGTTCGCCTGGCCCGCGGCGGTGGTCGCCGCGCGGCTGGCCGGCCCGGTGCCGCTGCGGGTGGCCGCCACGGCATGGGCCCTGGCGTCGTGGGACCTGTTCCTCGACCCGCAACTCGTGGCCGCCGGTGGCTGGCGGTGGGAGCACCCGCGGCCGCACCTGCCCGGCGTGCCCACCGTCCCGCTCAGCAACCTCGGCGGCTGGCTGCTGGTCTCGCTGGTGGTCGCCGCGCTGCTGCAGCCGGTCGTGCGCGCGCCGGCACCGGGTGACGCCGTCGCGATCACGTTGTTCGTCTGGACGTGGCTGTCCTCGGTCCTGGCCCTGGCCGCCTTCCTGGCGCTGCCGGCCGCCGCGGCGTGGGGTGGTGCCGCGATGGCGGCGGTGGCTGTCCCGCTGCTTGCCCGGCTCCGGATCCGGTCCCGGTGAGCCGGCTGGTGCGCCTCGGCGCGGGGCTGGCCGCCGCAGGGGCCGCACACGCCGCCGTCAACGTGCGGCTCGTGCGGCGCCCGGTCGCCGGCGCCACGAGCGGGCTGCGGGTCTCGGCCCTCGTCCCCGCCCGTGACGAACGGAGCACGATCGGCGCGTGCGTGCGGGCGCTGCTGGCGCAGGACGTCGCCGAGATCATCGTCCTCGACGACGGCTCGAGCGACGGCACCGCCGAGGCGGCACGCGTCGCGGCGGCCGGCGATCCCCGGGTGCGGATCCGCACCGGCGCCCGACTCCCGGCGGGCTGGCTCGGCAAGCCGCACGCCTGCGCGCAACTGGCCGCGGCGGCGGGCGGGGACGTCCTGGTGTTCCTCGACGCGGACGTCGTGCTGGAACCGGGTGCCGTCGGTTCGGCCGTCGCGCTGCTGGAGCGGCTCGGCCTGGACCTCGTGGCGCCGCACCCGCGGCAGGTGGCCGGATCCGTCGCCGAGCGCCTGGTGCAGCCGCTGCTGCAGTGGTCGGTGCTGACGGCGTTGCCGCTGCGGCTCGCCGAGCGGTCGCCACGACCGTCGCTCGGGGCGGCCAACGGGCAGTTCCTCGTGGTGCGGCGGGAGGCGTACGAACGCGCCGGCGGTCACGATGCCGTCCGCGCCGAGGTGCTCGACGACCTCGCGCTGCTGCGGGCGATCAAGCGCGCTGGCGGGCGCGGCGGCTACGTCGACGGCACCACCTCGGCCACGTGCCGCATGTACCGGGACTGGCCGCAACTGCGTGACGGCTACGGCAAGTCGCTGTGGGCCGCGTTCGGCTCCCCCGGCGGCGCCGCCGCGGTCGTCGGCGCCCTCACGCTCGCATACCTCGTGCCGCCGGTCGCGGCCCTGTGCGGCTCGCGGGCCGGGCTGGCCGGGTACCTGGCCGGCGTCGCCGGGCGGGTCGTCACGGCGCGCGCAACCGGGGGGCGCGTCGTTCCGGACGCGTTCGCGCACCCGGTATCGGTCGCCGCGTTCGGTTACCTCACCGCCCGCTCCTTCGCGGTGCGCGACCGCGCGCGGTGGAAGGGCCGGCCGGTGCGAGTTGCGCCAGACCGGCCAGCGCCAGGGCCGTCCACACCGCCGCGCAGACCGTGGCGGGCCAGTGCGCCGCGCTGACCGCCGCGCACAGGCAGGCCAGCACCGTGCAGACGACCCGGGTCGGGCGCTCGGCAACGGTCAGCCGGAACCGTCGCGGCCCGGCGAGCACGCTGCGCCCGACCTCGTGCAGCAGCGACAGCGACCCGGCGGCCACCGCCAGCCACAGCGGCGCGCCGCAGCGCCAGATCACCAGGGCGAAGGCGCAGTCCGCGACCCTGTCGGCGAGCTTGTCGGCGCCCGAGCCGAGCCGGCTCGCCCGCCCCGCCAGCACCGCGACGGCGCCGTCCAGCCCGTCGCAGACGCTTGCGAGCAGCACCAGCGCCAGCGCGGCGGCGGGCAGGACGCCGGCCAGGGCCAGCGCGGCCAGCGCCAGCGCCGCCCCGAGGGCCGTCAGTGTGAGGGGTGCGACCCGTAGCGCCGCCAGCGGCCGCGCGAGCACCCACATGCCCCGCAGCCACAGGTCGAGCAGCGGCAGCCGGCGGGGGTCGATCCCGCCGTGCAGCCGGGACCACTCCCGACGCGCCCGGTCCCGCCCCGCCGTCTCAGACGCGGGCACCGAGAGCCAGGTTCGCCCAGACTTCGCGCGTCGCCTTCGACCGGTTGAAGGTGATGAAGTGGATGCCGGGGACCCCCTCGTCCAGCAGCCGTTCGGCGAGCTTGGAGCTCTCGTAGATCCCCATCGAGCGCACGGCCTTGGGGTCGTGTGCGACCGCGGCGAAGCGGGCCGCCAGCCGCGCCGGGAACGGCGCGCCGGACAGCTGCTCCGAGCGCGTGATCACCCCCAGGTTCGTCACCGGCATCAGCCCCGCCAGGATCGGGACGTCACAGCCCGCGGCGCTGACGCGGTCGCGCAGCCGCAGGTAGTCGTCGACGTCGAAGAACATCTGGGTGATCGCGTAGTCGGCACCGGCGCGGCACTTGGCCACGAACCGGGCCGTGTCCTCCTCGACCGTGGCCGATCGCGGGTGCTTGAAGGGGAACGCGGCGACGCCGACGCAGAAGTCCCCGGACTCGCGCATCAGTTCGACCAGTTGGGCGGCGTACTCGACGCCGTCGGGATGCTTGATCCATTCGCCGTTGGGGTCCCCGGGCGGGTCGCCGCGGATGGCCAGCATGTTGGTGACGCCGACGGCGGCCAGGTTGCCGATCAGCGAACGCAACTCGGCGATCGAGTGGTTGACCGCCGTGAAGTGGGCCACCGGCAGCAGCGTGGTGTCGCTCGCGATGCGCTCGGTGATCTCGATCGTGCGTGCCCGGGTCGAGCCGCCGGCACCGTACGTGACCGACACGAACGAGGGGTGCAGGGCCTCGAGCTCGCGGATCGTCTGCCACAGCGCATGGTCGTCGTCGGCGGTCTTGGGCGGGAAGAACTCGAACGAGAACGTCGGCCGCCCCTGCGCCAGCTTGTCCCGCACCGTCTCACCCACGATCGTCAGCGTAATGTCGGCTCACGTGTCCTCGCCCGCCGACGCCGTCGTGGCGCGAGTCCAGGCACAGCTGTCCGCGTTCCTCGCCGCCCGCGCGGCCGCGCTCGCCGAGGTCGGCCCGGAACTCGCCGACATGGCGGCCGAGGCACGGCGTTTCGTCCTCGACGGCGGCAAGCGGCTGCGCCCGCAGTTCGCGTACTGGGGCTGGCGCGCCACCCGGCCCGGCACCGACGACGACACCGACCTCGTGATCGCCGCGGCGAGCCTGGAACTGCTGCACGGCTGCGCCCTGGTGCACGACGACGTGATGGACGCCTCGGCGACGCGCCGTGGCCGTCCCGCGAGCCACGTCGCCTTCGCCCAACTGCACCGCGACAGCGGCTGGCGCGGCGATCCGGCGGCGTTCGGGACGGCGGCGGCGATCCTGCTCGGTGACCTGCTGCTGTCGTGGGCGGACGCGATGTTCATGAGCAGCGCCCCCTCACCGCTGGTGCGGGAGGCCTACGACCGGATGCGCGAACTGGTCCTGGCCGGGCAGTACCTCGACGTGCTCGTGCAGGCCCGCGGGGGATTCTCCGTCGAGGACGCGTTGCGGGTCGCGGAGTTCAAGACGGGCAAGTACACGGTGGAGGGACCGCTGCACCTCGGCGCGGCCGCGGCCGGCTCGCCGCCGGAGACATTCGTGGCGCTGAGCGGGTACGGCGTGCCCCTGGGAGAGGCGTTCCAGCTGCGCGACGACGTGCTCGGCGTCTTCGGCGACCCGGAGGTCACCGGCAAACCCGCCGGCGACGACCTGCGCGAGGGCAAGCGCACGCTGCTGGTGGCGCTGGCGATGCGCTCGGCGACCGCGATCGAGGCGCAACTGCTGCGCTCCGAACTCGGCGACCGCGCCATGGACGAGGACGCCGTCGCCGCGGTGCGTGAGGTGATCGTCCGCACCGGCGCCCTGGACGAGGTGGAGAAGCGCATCGCCGAACGGGCCGAGGCGGCGCTGGCCGCCCTCGATGCCCCGGGGATCGGCGCCGACAGCCGGGCCGCGCTGGCCGAGCTGGCGACGGCGGCCACCCGGCGTCACACCTGACGGCTCAGGCGATCGCCACGACGCCCAGCTCGGCGGGCGAGGCCAGCAGGTCGTGCCGCGGCAGCACCCGCACCGTGTACCCGAACGACCCGGTCCGCTCGAGCGGGATCTCGCCGGTGAAGTGCGTCGAGCCGTCGGTGGCGCCGTTGACCTGCAGGTGCACGGTGCGCGGGTCGGTGATCCGATCGTCGGTGTCGGCCGGGCCGAACACCGCCTGGACGTCGACGTCCTGCGGCGTCAGCCCGTTCAGCGCGACCTCCGCCCGCAGCGCGATCCGGCCGCCGATCTGCGCCTCGCCGTCGAGCTGGGCGTCGACGTACAGCACGCGCACGCCGGGCCATGCCGCCAGCACCGATCGGCGCCATCCGGCCAGGTCCCGGGCCGCGGCGTAGCCTTCCGCCGCCAGCCGGGACGAGGACAGCGCCGCGGGGGCGTACAGCTGCTGTACGTAGTCGGCGACCATCCGCTCGGCGAGCACCTTCGGCCCCAGGGACTTGAGGGTGTGCCGCACC
>SCQZ01000251.1 GCA_004299665.1 Jatrophihabitans sp. | reverse complement strand
GCGGTACGCGTGGCAGAACGGCGAACTGGAGTTCATCGCCGAGGGCACGGCGGTGCGGGCGCGCGAGCCGAACCCTGCCTACCGGCTCGCCGACGGCGGGCCGTTCACCTCGGACCTGTCCGGCCAGGACTTCTACACCCTGGTGCGGCACGGGCACTTCCCGCGCGCCTTCGTCTTCGGCGTGTGCGTGTACCACGTCGCGGCGCAGTCGATGCGGCAGAGTTGGTCGATGGTGGGGCGCAACATGGAGGTCCCCACCTTCACGGAGGCGACCTACACCGCGCGGGAACTGGCGATGACGCGGATGGAGGACGAGGCGAACCGGCACGGCGCGGACGGCATCGTCGGGGTGATCACCCAGGTGAACGCCCACATCTGGGGAGAGCACGCGACGGAGTTCTTGTCGATCGGGACCGGTGTGGTGAGTTCGCCGGAGGTGTCCGGGGACCCGCCGACCATGACCTTGTCGCTGGACGGCTGAGGTGTTCGGACGCTCGCGCAAACCGGCTGCCCCGCGGTACGGCCCGTCGGTGCCGGTACCGTTCGCGGACCTGCAGCCCGAGGGGCCGCCGTCCCCCCTGGTCC
Source organism: Jatrophihabitans sp. (assembly GCA_004299665.1). Taxonomy (GTDB): domain Bacteria; phylum Actinomycetota; class Actinomycetes; order Mycobacteriales; family Jatrophihabitantaceae; genus FW021-bin43. The sequence goes on along the minus strand of SCQZ01000251.1, from coordinate 6,783 downwards.
GGCTCAGCCGCCAGCCCAGGCTGCCCCCAGAGGCCCGGGAGCTGCTGCGCCGGATCGACACCGAGGCCACGGTCGCCCTGCAATACCTGGCGAGCGTGCCCGGCTCGGGCGCGCTCGCGACGGTGCGCATCGAGGCCGCCCGGGACCGGGACGCACCGGACGTCGTGCGGGCCTTCCTCGACCTGCCGCCCTCCGAGGCGGATGCGGTGCTGGAGGCCGGGCGGACGGCCCAGGACGTCCTGGTCGCGGACCTGCAGACCCTGCTGGCGGCGATCCGGGAGGAGATGGGCACGGCGGCCCAGGCGGTCGCTCTGGACGCCCGGATCCAGCACCGGTTCATCGTCGACAAGTACGGCGCGTCCGGACTGGACCGCCCCGACGGCGGTGCCTGAGCGCCCGCTCAGGGCAGGTGCGGCAGCACCTCGTCGGCGCACCCGTCGCCGTAGGACTCGGCGAGGCGGTCGGCGAACTCTGGCTTCTTGACCTCGTACTCCTGCGTGCCGACCGTCTCCAGCACGAGGGTGGCGAGCAGGCTGCCCACCTCGGCCGCGCGCTGCCACGACAGGCCCCAGGAGCGCGCCGACAGGAACCCGGCGCGGAACCCGTCGCCCACGCCCGTCGGGTCGTGCCGCGCACGTTCCTTCGCGACCGGGACGTGCACGCGTTCGACGTCGCGCCCCGCGATCTCGACCCCGTCCGAGCCGAGCGTCGTGACCCGCACACCGACCCGCGCCATCACCTGCTCCTCGGACAGGCCGGTCTTGGACTCGAGCAGGCTCTTCTCGTACTGGTTGGTGAACAGCAGGTCCGCGCCGTCGATCAGCTGCAGCAGGTCCGCGCCGTCCATCCGGGCGATCTGCTGGGACGGGTCCGCGGCGAACCGGAAGCCGCGGGCGCGGCACTCCTGGCTGTGCCGGATCATCGCCGCGGGGTCGTCCGCACTGATGATCACCAGGTCGGCGCCGGAGGACTCCCAGGCCGGCGCCAGTTCGATGTTGCGGGCCTCGCTCATCGCCCCCGCGTAGAACGAGGCGATCTGGCACATCTGCTCGTCGGTCGTGCAGACGAACCGGGCGGTGTGGTGCACCGACGAGACGTACACCCAGTCGCAGTCGACGCCGTTGCGGGTCAGCCAGGCCCGGTACTCATCGAAGTCGGCGCCGACCGCCCCGAGCAGGACGGGGGTCTCGCCGAGCTGCGCCATGCCGAAGCTGATGTTCGCCGCGACGCCACCGCGGCGCACCACCAGGTCGTCGACCAGGAAGGACAGCGACACCTTGTCCAACTGGTCGGCGAGCAGTTGGCCGGAGAACGCGCCCGGGAAGTGCATCAGGTGGTCGGTGGCGATGGAGCCCGCGACGAGGATCGGCATAGGCGCGAGGTTACCGGGCGGCAGGAGGATCGACCTGCCGAAGCCCGAACGGGGACGTTACGGTCGTAGCCGTGAGGACCCACCTCGCGGCCCGCGCGTCCGGGGTCGGGGACGCGCTGCGGGCGGTCCCCGCCGCCGTCGTCACCGCCTCGCCCGACCAGGAGGACTGACCGTGCATCGCGTCGTCGCCGTCGCCAACGCCAAGGGGGGCGTGGGCAAGACCTCCCTGACCGCGGGGCTGGCCGGCCTGGTCGCCCACACCGGTTACCGGGTCCTGACCGTCGACGCCGATCCGCAGGGCAACCTGTGCCGGGACCTCGGATACCCGGCCGGTGACGGCCAGTCACTTGCGCTGGCGATCCAGAACGGCTTCGAACTGGCGCCGCTGCGGCAGGTCCGCCCGAACCTGGACTGCGTGCCCGGCGGCGCGGCGCTGTTCGACATCCCCGCGACCTACATCTCCCGGATGGCCCGCGGCCAGACGATGACCGGGCTGCGCGACGCCCTGCTGCGGATCGAACCGGCGCCCCCGCACTCCGGCGACTACGACCTCGTCCTGGTCGACACCCCGCCCGGCGAGCCGGTGATCCAGGAGCTGATCTTCCGGGCCGCCGACTACGTGATCATCCCGACCCGGTCGGACGATGCGTCCCTGGACGGGTTGGTCATGGTCGCGCACCGCTTCGCCACCGCCCGGGCCAACAACGAGCGGCTGACGTTGCTGGGGGTGCTGCTGTTCGGCGTGCGCTCGGGCAGTACCCGGCTCCGGGAGAGGGTGCGGCTGGCGCTCGAGGACGCCCTGGAGGGCGTGGCCCCCGTCTTCGACACGACCATCCGCTACCTGGAGAGCGCGGCGGTGGACATGCGCCGGCACGGCCTGCTGCCGTACGAGTTGGAGCAGCGCCACGCCCGGGAACGGTCCGAGCGCCTCGCGCGGTTGCGGAGCAGGCAGCCCGCCGCCGGGAGGGACGACCTGCTCAGCCGCGACGCCGCGGGGCTGGCCGGCGACTACGTCGCGCTCGCCAAGGAGGTGCTGGCGGCCATCGCCACCGCCGAGGCCGACCACGACGCGACGCCAGCGAACGCCGAGCCGGCGCGGCGACCCTCACGCGGACCGCTGCCCGGCTGAACGACCGTCGGGCGTCAGCCGCAGAAGCTGTTGCCGCAGGCGCACCCGCCGCTGGCGTTCGGGTTGTCGATGGTGAAGCCCTGCTGCTCGATCGTGTCGGTGAAGTCGATGGTGGCGCCGCCGAGGTAGGGCGCGCTCATCCGGTCGACCACGAGCGGGACACCCTTGATGTCCAGGTCGAGGTCCCCGTCGATCGTGCGCTCGTCGAAGAACAACTGGTACTGCAGCCCGGAGCAGCCGCCCGGCTGGACGGCGACGCGCAGGCGCAGGTCGTCGCGGCCCTCCTGCTCGAGCAGCGTGCGCACCTTGACGGCGGCCGCATCGGTCAGGTCCAGCGTGGCCGCGGTGGTGTCGGTCTCGACGGTGGTGTCTGCGACGGTCATCGATCTCTCCTGCTCGGCGGTGACTCGGGCTTCGGCCTCCAGCGTACCCGCTCGCCGGACAGTGGATCAGGACCTTGGTACCTCCCGTCCGGTGCCGGTGCAGCACGCGAGGCCTCCGGGCGGGCCATTACGCTCGCGTCATGACGTTCGCCCAGCCGGCCGTCCGCCCTCCGGCGGAGGAACCCTCCCCGACGGCCACCGCGCTGCTGCTGCTCGGGCGCGGCAGCGACCCGGACTCCGAGCGTGGCGTCGAGTGCCCGGGTGAACTGCCCCCCGCGTCGGATCCGCACCTGGTGGAGCGGGCCCGCGCCGCCAAGGAGGCGCTCGGGGAGCGGGTCTTCGTCCTGGGCCACCACTACCAGCGCGACGAGGTGATCCGGTTCGCCGACGTGACCGGCGACTCCTTCAAGCTCGCCCGCGAGGCCGCCGCCCGGCCACAGGCCGAATACATCGTGTTCTGCGGCGTGCACTTCATGGCCGAGTCGGCGGACATCCTCACCGGACCGTGGCAGCAGGTGATCCTGCCCGACCTGCGCGCTGGCTGCTCGATGGCGGACATGGCGGCGCTGCACCAGGTCCGGGAGGCGTGGGACGTCCTGACCGACACGGGGATCGCGGACATCACGGTCCCGGTCACGTACATGAACTCGACGGCGGCCATCAAGGCGTTCACCGGGGAGCACGGTGGCACGGTCTGCACCTCCTCGAACGCCGAGCGGGCGCTGCGGTGGGCTTTCGACCGGACCGGCTCGCCGCAGGGCAAGGTGCTCTTCCTGCCCGACCAGCACCTGGGACGCAACACCGCCGTCGGCCACCTGGGGCTCGACCCGGCGGACTGCGTCGTCTACAACCCGCACCGGCCCGGCGGCGGGTTGTCCGGCCGGCAGTTGCGCGACGCGCGCATGATCCTCTGGCAGGGCCACTGCTCGGTCCACGGGCGGTTCAGCCCGCAGAACGTGACCGAGGTGCGCGAGCGCATCCCCGGCGTCAACGTGCTGGTGCACCCGGAGTGCCGCCACGAGGTCGTCACCCGCGCCGACTTCGTCGGCTCCACGGAGTACATCATCGCCACCGTGGGGGCCGCACCGTCCGGGTCGGCGTGGGCCATCGGCACCGAGCTCAACCTGGTCCGCCGGCTGGCGGACCGTCATCCGGACAAGCAGATCGTGTTCCTGGACAAGACCGTCTGCTACTGCTCGACCATGAACCGCATCGACCTGCCGCACCTGGTGCAGACGCTCGAGTCGCTGCAGCGCGGCCAGGTGGGGGGCCGGATCGAGGTCGAGGCCGGGGTCGCGGCGCAGGCCCGGGTCGCCCTGGAACGCATGCTCGCCCTGCCGTGAGGGCGCATCGGTAGGCTGGGACGTCGTGAAGCGCCGCAGCACCACTCCCGAACCCGTCGTCGAGGACGTCCCCGCCAAAGCGGGCGGCAAGGGGCGCCCCACGCCGAAGCGGCGCGACATCGTGGGCGCGCGGGGGCCGGTCACGGCGCCCAAGACACGCAAGGAGGCGTACGCGCGCCAGAAGGAACTCGCCAAGCGGCAGCGGAGCGCCGCGAAGGTGTCGCGGGCGAACATGACGCCGGCGCAGCGCCGGGCGGCGATGCGCTCGGGGGAGATCCTGGCGCGCCGCGACCAGGGCGAGACCCGACGACTGGCCCGCGACTACGTCGACTCGCACCGGCTGTTCAGCAACTACCTGCTGGTGCTGTTCCCGCTGATGGTCCTCAGCTACGCCGCGCCGAAGAGCTGGGGGTGGCTGGTGCAGGTCATCGTGCTCGCGGTCTTCCTGGCGCTGCTGGTCGAGTGGTACCTGGTGGGCCGGCGCATCCGGTCGCTTGCCCTGGAGCGCCACGGCGAGGCGCAGGGCGGCTCGCTGTCGATCGGCTTCTACGCGGGCAGCCGCGCCTACCTGCCGCGCCGCTGGCGCCTGCCCGCGCCGCAGCGCGAACTCGGCGACGAGTTCTGACCCGCGATCCGGGGTCGTGCCCAGCCGCGCCGGGCGGCACGGCGCTCCCGCTCAGGCCTCGCTGAGCGGCATCGGGCCGTAGACCTCGACGTCGCCGTCGAACAGCCGCACCGCCGCCACGCCGCCGTCGGCCAGTTGGCGCCAGTTCTCCCCCAGCCAGCTCTCGGCGTCCGCCTGGTTCGGCTGGGGCGCGACGGCAGGCTGGTCCAGCCGGGTGCCACCGGCGTCCTCGAGAACCCAGGTCCACGACATCGGCGTCTCCTTCCGGCAGGCGGTGGCGAGCAGGTGAGATTCGACCCTATCGGGGCCGCCGGTTTGACCGGCGGCGCCGGGGTGTGGTGGCATCAGAGGCGCAAGTCCAGCCCGTGGCGGGGGAAGCCGGTCGAAGTCCGGCACTGACCCGCAGCCGTAGGTTCCGCCGCAGGAGGCGGGACGAGTCGGAATGCCCGCCGGGGGCCGAACTCCTCATCAACGCCGTCGAGGTCCGCGGCGCGGAGTCCGTGCGGGCCGCAGGCGCACAGCCGAGCCGCACGACACGCACTGACGATTCGAGGGCCCGAGCCGGAAGGCCTGCCCGTGAGAGTCCCTGTCCGATCCCTGGCCGTCGTCGCCGCGGCCGCCGCCACCCTGCTGGCCGTGGCGCCCGCCTCCGCCACGCCCGCGCCGCCCACCACGACCACGAACCCCGCGGCTGCCGCCGCCGGCTGGCTGGCCGGCCAGTTCAGCACCGACCACATCACGGTCTTCGGCGATACCGCCGGTTCGACCGCCAGTGCACTGTTCGGCCTTGCGGAATCGGGCACCGGCTCCGAGCTGATCCACGCCGCGGCCTCCTACCTCGCCGCCAACGCCGTCACCGTGGCGGACCTCGGTGCGACCGCCACCATCAAGGCCGGTGCCGTGGCCAAGATCGCGCTGGCCGAGATGGTCGCGGGCAACGATCCCCGTTCCGTGGTGCCCGGCCACGACCTGGTCGCGGCGCTGCAGGGCGCCCAGTGCATGCCCTCCACGGTCCCGGCGTGCTCACCGATCGGCGCCGGCAACAACATCGGCGCGAGTATCGACGAGGCACTGATCCTGATGGCCCAGTCGCGAGCAGCGCTCGCGTACGCGACGCCGGCACCGAGCGCCGACGCCATCGGCTACTTCTTGCGGCTGCGGAGCAGCGACGGGGCGTTCACCTGGAGCGCCACCCCGCCCACGGACACGAGCAACGACGACGTCGACTCCACCGGATTCGCGCTGATGGCCCTGCAGGCGATCACCGCGGCCCACCAGATCCCGAGCACCTTGACCGCCGACGTCGCCGGTGCGATCACCGCCGCGAAGGCGTGGCTGGTCGGCCAGCGCACCACCGGCGGCTTCTGGCAGTCCTGCTTCAACGGCTCCTGCACGCCGAGCGTCGACTCGAGCGGCACGGCCGCTGCGGGGCTGGCCGCCGTCGGCGCAGACGTGAGCGCAACCAAGGCATGGATCGTCAGCCAGCAGATCACGACCGGGCCGACCTTCGGGGCCACGGCCACGCGGGGCGCGTTGAGCTGCGGGGACCAGAGTTCGGGCTGCTCGAACGCATTCTCGACGTGGGACGGCCTGCTGGCACTGGGCGGAACGTCGCTGGCCACCCTGACGGCCGCGAACGCGACCCCCGGAACCGCGGTGCTGGCCCTCGCGCCGGCGACGACCAGCGCGTCCACGGTGATCGCCGGCGGTCAGCTGACGGCGCGCGCGGCCGGACTCACACCCGGCGAGCAGGTGGCCGTCACGCTGCATTCCGCACCTGTCGGCCTCGGCACCGTCACCGCCGACCCCGCCGGCACGGCGAGCATCACGTTCACGGTTCCCGCGACCGTGCCGCCCGGAACCCACACCGTCTCCTTCGCGGGGCTGGCCTCAGGGCTGGTGAGCACGTCCGGATCCTTCACGGTGCTCGC
>SCQZ01000250.1 GCA_004299665.1 Jatrophihabitans sp. | reverse complement strand
CCCGCGGCAGCCCCCACCGATCGCCGAAGCGATCGACGGCCCCGGCCTCGCCGTAGTTGCTCGCCACGATGACGGCCGAGCGGCGGTCCGTCACCGACAGCGACGCGTACACGCCGGCGACCTGCGAGACGTACCGCGGCCAGCCGACGCTGTCGCGGGCGGCCTGGTTGACGGCCGGGATCGGCGTCGACCCGAGGGCGGACAGCGGCAGGACCGGGAGCGCGAGCGTCGCGCTCAGCGCGCCGTTGAGCACGACGCCGGCGACGACCAGACCCCGGCGGGCACGGGTACGCAGCCACGCCGCCGCCGGAACGCAGCCCGCGGCGTACAGCACCGCCAGCAGCCCGAACGGGTAGTAGAACTGGGCGCCCATCAGGAAGACGATGACGAGCAGAACCCCGAACGCGACTGCGACGAACCGCACCCGGCGCCACAGCGACACCAGGCCGGCGACCCAGACCGGCACCAGCGGCAGGCCGAGCATGATCAGCACGAACGGCCACATCTGGGCACGGACGCTGCCCGCGTTGTTGCGGGCGAGGGCCCGACCCATCGCCAGCTGCGGCCAGCCGTGGACGATCTGGTAGGCGAGGTTCGGAGCGGCCAGCACCGCGAGGACGAGGACGGCGAGCAGCACGTGCTTGCACCAGAGCACCCGTCGCGGTCCGGCCAGCACCAGACCGGCGGCGAGCGCGGCGATCAGGACGGCGACGAGCAACTTGTTGTAGCTGCTCAACCCCGCCACGGCGCCGGCCGCGAGCCACCATCGCGGCTGGTCCCGCAGGCGGGCACGGAGCACGAACAGCAGCACGGCCGGCCAGAACGGCAGGTCGATGCTCGCGGTGAGCAGGGTGTGCCCGAAGACCAGCGGCACCGCCGCGAACGCATAGCCCCACGCCGCCAGCGCCTGGGCGCCGCGGCCACCGCCCAGTTCGCGCGCCACGAGCGCGATCACCACGACCGACGCGGCGGTTGCGATGGTGGCCGGGATCCGCAGCGCCCAGGGCTCGTCGACGATCCAGCGCGTGGCGTGCGCCAGCAGCGGGGCCAGCGGCGGCTCGTCGAAGTAGCCCCAGCCCAGCGGCAGCATCCGGAAGTACAGCTCGTCGCGGTGGTAGCCGTAGCCCTGGCTGAAGGCGGTCAGCAGGACGGCCTGCGCGAGGACGGCCGTCACGACGGGCCCGGTGGCGAACGCGGGTGGCGCGTGCCGGGGCGAGCTCACCGCGGATCCTGCTGCCGCACGCGAGCATCCTGCCGCACTCGGCCCCGGTCCGGATATCGCCGCCGGGGACTAGTCTGGCGCGCCGTGCGCGTCCTGCTGCTGTCGTGGGAGTACCCGCCGCTGGTCGTCGGCGGGCTGGGCCGCCACGTGCAGGCGCTGGCGCGCGAGCTCGCGGCGGCCGGGCACGACGTGCGGGTGGTGACGCGCGGCGAGGCGCCCGCGGCGACCGACGAGACGGTCGACGGCGTGCGCGTGCGCCGGGCGGCCCGCGACCCGCTCGCGCTCGACTTCACGACCGAGTCGCTGCTGGCCTGGTCCCAGGCGGCCGAGCACGCGCTGCTGCGCGCGGCGCTGCCGCTGCTGCGCCGGTGGCATCCGGACGTCATCCACGCCCACGACTGGCTGGTGGCCCAGAGCGCGATCACCCTTGCCCGCCACACCGGGGCCGCCCTGGTGACCACCATCCACGCGACCGAGACGGGGCGGGGCATGGGATGGCTGCCCCGGCCGCTGAACCTCGCGATCCACTCCGTGGAACGGTGGCTGGTGACCGGGTCGCAGGCCGTGATCATCTGTTCCGCGGCGATGCGCGACGAGGTCGTCACGCTGTTCGACGCCCCGCCCGCACGCGTGTCCGTCATCCCGAACGGCATCGACGTCGCGCGGTGGCGGGTGTCCGCGGCGGAGCGCGCGGCGGCGCGGCAACGGGCCGGGGCGGACCCGCTCGTGGTGTTCGCGGGACGGCTGGTGCACGAGAAGGGTGTCCAGACGCTCCTGGACGCGGTCCGCCCGCTGCGCGCCGAATGGGGGCGGTTGCGCGTCGCGATCGCCGGCACCGGCCCGTACGAGGCGCAGCTGCGCGCCCGGGCGCGCCGGTTGCGGATCGCCCGCGCCGTCGACTGGACCGGATTCGTGCCGGACGCCGAACTCGCCGGGCTGCTGGGGGCTGCCGACGTGGTGGTGGTGCCATCGCTGTACGAGCCCTTCGGGCTGGTCGCGCTGGAGGCGGCGGCCGCGCGGGCGCCGGTGGTGGTGGCCGACACCGGGGGCCTGCACGACCTGGTGACCGGTGGCGTCGCGGCGGCCTCGTTCGCCCCGGGGGACGCCGGAGCACTGACGGTCGCGGTCGCCTCGGTGCTGCGCGATCCGCAGGGCGCCGCCCGGCGGGCGCGCGCCGCCGGCAGCGTGCTGCGCCGTGACTACGCGTGGGCCGCGGTCGCCCGGCACACGGCGCAGGTGTACGGGCGGGCGGCGCGCCGGTAGCAAGTCACGGGGTGGTCCGCCGGTCCTTGACGACCCGGGCGGGGACGCCCACCGCGACGCTGAACTCCGGCAGGTCCTTCGTCACGACCGCGTTGGCGCCCACGACGGCGCCGTCGCCGATGACGACGCCCTTGGCGACGGTGACCTTCGTGCCGAGCCAGACGTCGCGACCGATCCGGACCCGCGCCTTGCTGATGCCCTGGTCCTTGATCGGGGTCCCGAGGTCGGTGAACTTGTGGTCGAAGTCGGAGATGTACACGTCGTCGGCGATCAGGGCGCTGTCGCCGATCTCGACGTCGAGGTAGCAGTTCACCGACACGTCCCGGCCGAGCACGCTCTTGTCCCCGACCGTGAGGGTCCCCTCGTGGCAGCGCAGCGCGGTATCCACGCCGAGGTGCAGCCAACGGCCCAGGACCACCCGCGCGTGGCCCCGGCGGGCGGTGATCTCCACGCCGCGGTCCATGAAGACCAGGCCGGTCGTCACCACGTGCGGGTTGCGGATCTTGAACAGCGCGAACCGCAGGTACCGCACCAGGTACCAGCGGGTGTACGCCCGGTTGCGGATCACCCAGCGCAGCGACGCGAGGGTGAGGAACCGCGCACTGCGCGGCGGATCAGCGCACCGGGGGCTGCGTGGCGGGTCAGCGCGCCGGGCGCTGCGTGGCGGGTCAGCGCGCCGCGGCACGCTCGGCCCCCAGCCGGGCGGTGACGTCCGCCGGGGTGGCGCACACCGTCTCGCCGTCCAACTCGGGCGGCACCGCGTATCCCCACCCCGCGCCGAGGAACCCGATGCCGTTGGCGCGCGCGCCCGCCGCGTCCTGGGCACGGTCCCCGACCAGCACCGTCTGCTCCGGATCGACGTCCAGGCGTCGCATCACCTCGGCCACGACCTTCGCCTTGCTGTCCCTCGGCCCTCCCGGCTGCTCGCCGCAGACCGTCGCGAACCGGTCGGCGATGCCCAGGTGGCCGACGACCTGCAGCGCCCCGGCGTCGTGCTTGCTGGTCGCGACGGCCAGGGTCAGTCCCGAGGCGACCAGCGCGTCGAGCATGTCGGCGACGCCGGGGAACAGGCTCGTCCGGATGCGGGCGCCCGCGTCCTGGTGGGCCTTGAAGGCCGCGAACACGGCGTCGTAGCGCGCCGCCCCCACGATCGGCGGCAGCGACTGGTGCAGCGGCGGCCCGACGAGGGCGTGGGCCGCGACCTCGCCGAGCGGTTCGATCCCGTTGTGGGCGAAGGCGTGGCGCAGCGACGCGACGATGCCCGCGGCGGAGTCCGACAGCGTGCCGTCGAGGTCGAACAGCACGGTGCGGACCGGGGTCCGGGCCGTCACGGCAGGGCCTTGCGGCCGGTGATCTCGGCGTTGTAGAACAGCCCCGCCGGCACCACGTGCGCCAGGACGGCGTCGACGCGCGACAGCGCGCTCCAGCCGCGCAGCGCGAAGGTCGCCCAGCGCAGGCCGAGCCGGTCCCGGGCCACGGCGCATTCGAAGGTGC
>SCQZ01000249.1 GCA_004299665.1 Jatrophihabitans sp. | reverse complement strand
GGCCGTTGCTGACCCATGCCGTCGAGCAGATGCGCGGCGGCGATCACCGGCCCGGGGGAGGCGTCGCGCCGTGAGCACCGTGAGCACCGTGCGGATCGCCGCGATCAGCGACGCAGCGCTGGACCTCGCCGCCCACGAGCGGGCGGTGGACCTGCCCGGAGCCGGTGCGACGGTCGTCTTCTGCGGCGTCGTGCGAGACAGCGACGGCGGTCGCGCGGTGGTCGAACTCGAGTACCAGGGCCACCCGACGGCGGCCGCGACGATCGAGACGATCGCCGCCGAGGTCGCGGCGCGGCCTGACGTCCTGGCCCTCGCCGTCAGCCACCGGGTCGGGATGCTCGCGATCGGCGACGCCGCGCTGGTGGCGGCGGTGAGCACCGCGCACCGGGCCGAGGCATTCGCGCTGTGCGCGGAACTGGTGGAGCAGGTCAAGCACCGGCTGCCGATCTGGAAACGGCAGGTCTTCGCCGACGGCAGCGACGAGTGGGTCAACTGCCCCTGACGGGCGCCCGCGTTCAGCCGGGGTGGGACGAGCCGCCCTTGGGGTCGAGGCGCTCCTCGATCTTGGAGGTCACCGCGGAGATCCGGCTGGCGTACTTCCCCCCGGTCGCGTGATCCAGGCTCTCGGCCGCGGCGCTGACGCCCTTGGCGATCGCGGGGCCGGCCCGCATCAGCAGTTCCTCGGCCTTCTCCCTCGCCTGCGCAGCCAGCGGCCCGGCCGCGGCAGCGGCCTGGGTAGCCAGATCCTTGGCCTGAGCGGCCAGCGGCGCCGCCGCGACTCTCGCCTTCGCGGCCAGATCGTTGGCCTTCGCGGCGAGGTCGGCGGCCTTGTCGGCCGTGCTGCCTGTGCCGCCCGCGGCGTCCGCCCCGCCGGCGTCGGCCGTGCCGGAATCGGCCGTGCCCGCAGTGGCCGCACCGGCAGTGGCCGCGCCGGCAGCGGTGCTCTCGGTGCTGTCGTCGGTGATGCTCTCGATGGTGCTGTCCGTGGTGCTGTCCGTGGTGCTGTCCGTGGTGCTGTCCGTGGTGCTGTCCGTGGTGCTGTCGGTCGTGCTGTCGGTGGTCTCGGGGCGCTCGGCGTCGCCGGAGCCGTTGCCGGGGTCGGTCATCGCAGCCTTTGCCTTCCTCGCGAGTCTGGGGGACAAGGCCATCCAATCACCGCAGCCGGTGACGCAGAATGGGGTCGTGACCGACCGGCCCGCCGACCAGCCCACCGCCCGCCCGCTCGCGCGCGGTGACGACGACGACCGGCCGGTGCTACCCACCCGACCGGAGCGGGACAACGACGACGCGTGGGGCGACGAGCCGGCGCGCCGGGACGCGACGTGGTACCGGCGCGAGCGCCCGCCGCATCACGGCTGACGGCGGCGGGCGCTGCGGCGGCTGCGGCGGCTGCGGCTCAGGCGCTCGGAGTGAGGTCCGTGGCGCAGTACTTGCACTTGGTGGCGGCCGGGTTCAGGTCGTCGGACAGGCAGGCCGGGCAGGTGGCCGTGGGCGACGGGTCACCGAACACGGTCTTGCCCTGGCGGGCCATGACGTGCTTGTAGGGCACGACGATCAGGAAGTACACGACGGCCATGAAGATGATGAAGTAGATGACCGCCGAGATGAACGTGCCCAGATCCCAGAACGTCTTCGTGTTCCCGTTCTCGCCCAGTTGGACGCCCAGGCCGCTGGACGAATTGCCCTGGGCGCGGGCGATCAGCGGATTGATCAGGTTGTCGGTGAAGGCCTTGATCAGGGTGCTGAAGGCGGTTGCGACGATCAAACCGACGGCGATGACGATGACGTCACCGCGCATGAGGAAGTTCTTGAAGCCCTTGAACATGTGTTCCTCCTGTCGTCGGCGGGCATTCCCCGCGCGGGGCAGAGTTTAGGGCTGTTTGTCCAGAACGGCCACGACCCGGCCGGAAGGAACGGCGGCGATTTTCGCGGCGGCCGGACGCGAGGCGGCGACCAGCAGCCGGGTCCCGCCGTCCGCGGACAGGGCTCCGGCCGCGGGCGGTGAGACCTGCACGACCAGTAGCCCGGCGCCGATCTCCGCTGCGGTGGCGGTGTCCGCAGCCGCGGCGAGCAGGTCGACGCGGTCACCCGCGCGCAGGAACTCGGCGCGTCCCGCGAGCGTCACGGGCACCAGCACCTGGCCCGGTCCGAGCCGGGTGGTCAGCGACTGCGAACGCGCGGCCGAATCCGGTGGCGCGGTGCCGGCGCCGAGCGCGCTGGCCGCTGCGAGCACCAGGCACAGGAGGGCGGCCAACCCGCGCGGCCACCCGTACAGGACCGTCAGGCGCTCGCGCAGGGATACGTGCATGGCGCCAGCGTGGACGCCGGCAGGGCCCGCGTCACGGCACGCGCCCGCCCTGTGGACGACACGCGTGTTGTGGACGGACTCGCGTCAGGCGGGGGCGGCGGCCTTGGCCGGCGTGGCGGAGCTCGTCGTGGAGGTCTTCGTGGCGGTCGACGTGC
>SCQZ01000248.1 GCA_004299665.1 Jatrophihabitans sp. | reverse complement strand
GGCGCCGAGTTGCGCGCCCGACGCGACCGCGCTCAACGCGGCGGCCACCCTGCCGCGCACAGGGGCCGCTGCCCGGCCCATCACCAGCGCGCTGAGTGTGACGTTGAGCAGCCCGTTTCCGGCGCCGACGGCCGCCGACAGCGGAAGCAGGACGTACACGTTCGGCGCTGCGGCGATCGCGACCAGCATCGTGCCGATCACCACCGTGGACGCGACGAAGCTGTGGGCCAGCCGCATGTCTCCGCGCAGCCGCCCCGCCAACAAGGCGGCGACGAGCATCCCGAGCGCCAGCGCGGCGCCGTTGATGCCGTACCAGTTGGCACTCGCGCCCAGCGTGCCGCGGATCAGGAAGACCTCCACGACGTTCACCATCGAGCCGAGCCCCACGAACACAGCCAGCACCGCCAGCAGCGTCCGCAGCAGCGGGTCGCGACGCATGATGCGCAAGCCACTGCCCGCCGACCCCGCTGCGTCGCTCTGCCCGCCGCCGTACACGTCGGCACCGTGACCACCGCTCCGGCCGGGCGCTGGCTGCGAGGTGGCACGCCGGCCGTGCCGGGTGGTGACCAACAACCCTGCGACCGTGATCGCCAGGAAGGTGGCCGCGTCGAGCAGCAGCGGCACCCGCGCGCCGTACATCCCGAAGAGCAGTCCCGCGAGGGCCGGCGAGGCCACCGACGCGACGGTCATGGCGGCCTGGTTGTAACCCATCGCCCGCGGTAGCTCGGCGGGTCCCACAATCGCAGGCAACAGCGCCTGCCAGGTGGCTCCGTTGAGGGACTGCCCGGCTCCGAGCGCGGCGACCAGCAGCAGGATCGCGCCGGTCGAGGCCTGAAACGCCAGGAACACGCACAGCAGCGCCTGCGCCAGGCTGCTCACGACGAGCAGGACCCTGCTGTCGACGGCGTCCACCAGCCGCCCCACCAGCGGCGCCAGCATGACCAGCGGCAGCAACGCCGCCATCAGCAGCACCGCCACCGACCCGGTGCCGGCACCGCCGTGCTGCAGCTTGAGTACCAGGGCCAGCGCGGCGACCTCGTCACCGAGCAGTGAGACCGTCTTGGCGGCCAACACCAGCGACAGGTCGCGCCGCACCCCAGACGTGAAAGACATATTGCGAAAATAGAGCTTCATATATGGGATGTCAAGTAGGGTGCCCGCGTGGCGAAACGCACGACGAAGGGACCCGTCGTCCTCTCCGACGCCCGCGACATCAAGGCGCTCACCCACCCGGCGCGCCTCGCGGTGATCGACGAATTCCTGTCCGGTCGTGAGCTGACGGCCACGGAGTGCGCACAGATCGCCGGCGTCACCCCGAGCGCCATGAGCTACCACCTGAGGGCTTTGGAGAAGGTCGGCATCATCGAGCGCGCGGATGCCGGCGAGGACGGACGGGAGCGGCCGTGGCGTGCAGTGGGCAGTGAATTGCAGATCGCCCCGGAGTCGGTGGCCGGGGCGAACGCGGTGAACGCCCTGCTCGCCAATGACGTGCTCGTACGCCTCAACTCGGAGGTCAGCGAGTGGATCGCCGGGAGCACGAAGGAGCCACTGCGCTGGCGTGACACAAGTGGCATCAGTTGGACACGGATGTGGCTGACGGTCGAGGAGTTCGAGCAGCTTCAGCAGACGATGCGCGATTATCTCGACCCGTTACGCGGCCGCACGGGCGAGAACCGACCGGCCGACAGCCGCCGGGTCCGGATCGGCCTGCTCGCCTTCCCGCTCGACCGGCCGCCGGGAAATACCCGAAGCGCCGACACATAGGGTCGCGGGCATGACGCTCTCGCCACTCGGACTACCCACCGACCCCGCCGCGTGGCGCCACTTCGTCGCCACTCGCGCCGACGAACACCTCGCACGCGCACGGGAGGTCATCGCCACCCTCAAGGATGGCTCCGCCCGTGAGGTCGCCGCGACGCTCGGCCTCTGGAACGACCTCGACCTCGCCCTCGGCAACGCCGGCACGGCCGTCGCCGTGCTGGCCGAGGTCCACCCGGACGAGGCCGTCCGCACCCTCGCCGAGGACCGCCAGCAGCAGGTCAGCCGGCTGGGCACCGAGCGCGACCTGGATCGGGACCTGTACGACGTGATGGCGGCGGTACCCGCCGGCGGCCTGGACGCCGGGTCCCGGCGGTTGCTCGAGCACGTGCTGCGCGACTTCCGCCGCGCCGGGGTGGACCGCGACGAGGCGACCCGGGCGCGGCTGCGCGAGATCAACGAGCGCACCACCGTGCTCGGCCAGGACTTCGCCCGCAACATCCGCGACGACGTCCGCAGCATCACCATCCGCCCCGAGCAGCTGGCCGGGCTGCCCCAGGACTACATCGACCGGCACCCGGCGGGGGACGACGGCCTGGTGAGGATCACCACCGACTACCCGGACACGATCCCGTTCCGGACGTTCGCCACCGACGCCGCGGCCCGCCGCGCCCTGATGGGCGAGTTCGCCAACCGTGCCTGGCCCGCCAACGACGCGCTGCTGGCCGAGTTGCTGGACCTGCGCCAGGAGCAGGCGGACCTGCTCGGCTACCCGGACTGGGCCGGGTACGACGCCGAGGTCAAGATGATCGGCAACGGGCCGGCGATCGCGACGTTCGTCGACCGCATCGCCGAACTCGCCGACGAGCCGGGCCGGCGCGACATGCAGGTCCTGCTCGCACGCAAGCGCCGGGACGACCCGCAGGCGTCGTTCCTGGACAGCTCCGACTCGGCCTTCTATTCCGAACTGGTCCGCCGCGAGCAGTTCGACGTCGACGCCCAGCAGGTGCGCCGGTACTTCCGCTTCCCGGACGTGCGCGCCGGCCTGCTGGAGGTCACCGGGCGGTTGTTCGGCGTCGACTACCGCGCCGCCGAGGGGGCGCCCTCCTGGCACGAGGACGTGGCGTCGTACGACGTCGTGCGTGACGGCGAGGTGCTCGGCCGCATCCACCTGGACCTGCACCCGCGGGAGGGCAAGTTCAAGCACGCCGCGCAGTTCGACCTCGTCCCGGGAGTCGCGGGCCGGCAGCTGCCCGAAGGCGTGCTCGTCTGCAACTTCTCCGACGGGCTGATGGAGCACGACGACGTCGTCACGCTGTTCCACGAGTTCGGCCACCTCGTCCACCACGTGCTCGGCGGCGCCCAGCGGTACGCCCGGTTCTCGGGCGTGGCGACCGAGTGGGACTTCGTCGAGGCACCGTCCCAGCTGCTGGAGGAGTGGGCCTGGGACGCGGACGTCCTGCGGTCCTTCGCCCGCGACGAGACCGGCGAGCCGATCCCGGCCGACCTCGTCGCGCGCATGCGCACCGCCGAGGAGTTCGGCAAGGGCGTGCAGATGCGCACCCAGATGTTCTACGCGGCGCTGGCGTACCGGCTGCACCGGGAGCGCCCGGCGGACCGCACCGCCCTGCTGCGCGAGACCCAGCAGCGCTACGACCTGTTCCGCCACCTGGAGGGCACCCACTTCCACGCCTCGTTCGGGCACCTGGTCGAGTACGCGTCGGCGTACTACACCTACGCCTGGTCCCTGGTGATCGCGAAGGACCTGTTCTCGGCCTTCGACGCGCACAACCTGTTCGACCCGGCGGTCGCGGGGCGCTACCGCGACACGATCCTGGCGCCCGGCGGAAGCGCCGACGCCGCCGACCTGGTGGCCGACTTCCTGGGCCGGCCGTACTCGTTCGAGGCGTTCGGCGCGTGGCTCGCCCGGCCGGCTTCATAGAATCCACGCCATGGCCACACCCCCGGACCCGGACCGTGCCCTGCCGCCGCAGTACGTCCCGGCCGAGGTAGAGGGACCGCTGTACGACACCTGGGTGAAGCGCGGGTACTTCACCGCGGACAACACGTCGGACCGGCCGCCGTT
>SCQZ01000247.1 GCA_004299665.1 Jatrophihabitans sp. | reverse complement strand
AGGGCCAGCGCCACCGCCGCCACGCCCAGGGTCCGTCTCGCCGTTCGCATCGCTTGCCCCTCGCTGCCGATGGGTGAAATATGACAGGTGATTCAGGTGGCATGTTTTCCGGCGGAGGCACGCCGGTCAAGGGAAGCGCGATGACGATTTCGCATCTGCCGGCGAACTGGCGTCCGCCTTGTACCTTCGGGCCAAACGGGGCGACCGAACTGGGCCACCGCGGCCGATGCGCGGGCTCGGGTACCGGCGCTAGCCTCGGCTGCTACGGACGTGACGACGCGAACGCGGAGGCGGGGCGGTGAGCATGCCGGCAGCGGCGCCGGCCGGTGGACCCAGCCTGGCGAGCCTGCGCGCCGGGGCGCTGCTGCGGTGCGTGGCCGACCAGCTCGAGCCGCAGGCCGACGCGATCGCCGACCGGATGGTACGTGCCTACGAGCGTGAGATCCCGGGCTACGGGAACCTTGCCGACGCCGCCCTGCGCCGCGACGTGCAGACCGTGTCGGCGGCGGTTGTGCGCACCTGGCTGACGGTGATGGCCACCGGACGCCCGGCGGACGCGGCGCTGCTGCAGCCGCTGACCGAAGGTGCGCGCCGGCGCGTGGTGCAGGGCATCGCGCTGGAGTCGATGCTGCGCGCGTACCGCATCGGCATGCGGGTCATGTGGAGCGAGCTCGTGGCCGCCCCCGCCTGGCGCGGCTCCGCGCCGCATGGCCTGATGGGACAGGTCGCGACGTGGGCGCTGGACTTCGCCGACCGGATCACGACGGCGGTGGCCGGCGCGTACGCCGACGAGGCGGCGCACGTCGCGCGCGAGCGCGAGCACCGTCGCTCGGGGCTGCTCAGCGTCGTGCTCTCCGGCGCCGGGGAGCAGCGGCGCGGGCCGGACGAGCTGGGGCGCCCGCACCGCGTCGTCGTCGTCTCGCTGCCGGCCGACCTGGCACTCGCGGACCTGGAGGCGGTCGGCTGCGCGCTCGAGGACGAGACCGGCGCGCTGCTGTGGACCGTGCGGCACTGCAGCGTCGTCGCCGCGGTCCCGGCCGGCGACGGGGGAGCGGGCGGGCTGCGGGCCAGGCTCGCGACGCTGGACGGGGCGCCGCGCTGCATCGGCGTGGGGGGGCCCGCCGCGGGCGCGGCCGAGACGCGGCACAGCTACGCCGAGGCCTGCGACGCTGCGCAGTTCGGGCCGCGGCTCGCGCCGTCGCCGGACGGGGTATACGACTACCGCGACCTCGCCGCGGTGATCGCGATCGTGGCCGACCCGGTCCGCGCGCAGCGGTTCGTGACGACCGCGCTCGAGCCGCTCGCCCCCGCCCTGACGCGGCGGTGGGCGATCCCCACGGTGCGCGCCTATCTCGCCTGCCAGGGACGGCTCAAGGACGTGGCCGCGGTGCTCGGCATCTACCACAACACCGTCAAGTACCGGCTCGCCGAACTGCGCCCGCTGCTGGACGAGATCGCCGGCGACGGGGACGGCGCGGCGACGCTGCTGCTCGCGCTGCGCGTCCAGGGGTACCTGACCGAGGCAGGGGCATGACCGGGCTGGCCACCGTGCGTGCCGGCACCGGCAACGTGCAGCGATCGCTGCTGCGGCTGCTCGCCGGCGATGCGACGGCCGAGCACCTCAGTGCTGCGGTCGATGCCGCGCTCGCGGGCTCCCCGCTCGACCGGGCGGCGGCCGAGGAGCTCCGTGAGGACCTGCGCTTCTCGCTGCTGATCCGCAGCGAACTGGTGCAGCGCCGCGGCCGCGAGCGGGAGCTGTCGGCGCTGTTCGAGACCGCCGGCGACCTGGCCTCCATCCGCGACGTCGAGCAGGTGCTGCGCGCCATCGTGGCGCGGGCGCGGCTGCTGCTCGAGAGCGAGACCGCCTACCTCATGCTGATCGACACCGATGCCGGCGACACGTACATGCGGGTGGGAGCGGGGACGATCACGCGGCAGTTCATGCAGGTCCGGCTGCCGCTGGGGGCCGGGCTCGGTGGGCTGGTGGCCCAGGACCGATGTCCCTATTCGACGCCGGACTACCTGGTCGACCACCGATTCGATCACCACCCGGACGTCGACTCGGCCGTCGGCGACGAGGGGCTGGTTGCCATCCTCGGGGTCCCGCTGACGGTCGGCGACCGCCTGCTCGGCGTCCTGTTCGCCGCCGACCGGCACGAGCGCAGCTACACGCAGCAACAGATCGCCCTGCTCGCCTCGATGGCCAACCACGCCGCCGTCGCGATCGAGAACGCCCGGCTGCTGCGCGACACCCAGCTCGCCCTGCGCGAACTGGCCGAGGCCAAGGCGGTGATCGAGTCGCACAGCCGCGAGGTCGAGCGCTCGGTCGACGCGCACGAGCGGCTGACGGGCGTCGTGCTGCAGGGCGGTGGGTTGACCGAGGTGGCGGCCACGCTCGGCGAGGTCCTGGACGGCAGCGTGATGGTGGTCGCGCCGACCGGCCAGTTGCTCGCCTGCGGCGGTGGTCCCGTCGACGACTTCGATGCCCGCGTGGCCGGCGCCGCGGAGGCGACGGCGTCCAGCGCACTGTGGCACGAACTGCTCGGGCTGCTCGGTGCGGCCGAGCACACCGGCCGGACCGTCCGCGGCGACCTGGGCGGCGGCTGGCTCGAGCCGCGGTGGATCGCGCCGGTGCTGGCCGGCGGGGAGCCGCTGGCGTACCTGGTCCTCGCGTCGCGGCGCAGCGTGGCCGGGGTCGACATCCGCACGCTCGAACGCGCCGCGCAGGTCACGGCCCTGCTGCTGCTGCGCGAGCGCGCCTCGGCCGAGGCGGAGGAACGCGCGCGCGGCGACCTGCTCAACGACCTGCTCGACGCGCTGCCGCCGGATCCGGAGTCCGTGCGCCGTCGCTGCGCCCTGCTGGGACTGGACCCCGACAGCCGCTACGTCCTGGTCGTGGCCCGGGCCGAGGGCAGCGACCCCGCGCGGGTGCTCGCGGCCGCCGCCGCGCTCGCCCGTGCCGGGGGCGGCCTCGCCGCGGAACGAGGCGGGGACGCCGTGCTGCTGCTGCCGGGAGCGGAGCCCTGCGCGGCCGCCCGGAGCGTGCGCGAGCAACTGGGGCGCCGCCTGCACACCTGCATCACCGTGGCCGCCGACGAGCCGCGTGCCCTGCTGGAGAACACCGCCGGCAGCTACCGGCGGATGCGCCGCTGCGTGCAGGTCGTGCTCGGGCTGGGCCGGGCGGGCGCCGCGGTGACCGGCGAGCAGATCGGGTTCTTCGGCCTGCTGTTCGACGAGTCGGCCACCCGGCTCGAACGGTTCGTGAGCGACAAGCTGACGCCCGTGCTGGACTACGACGAGGAGCACCGCACCGACCTGGTCCCGACGCTGGCCGAGTACCTGGCCGCGGGCCGCCGGCACCGCGTGACGGCCGAGCGGATGCACATCCACCCGAACACGCTCTACCAGCGGCTGCAGCGCATCAGCGAACTGTCCGGCATCGACTTCGAGGACGCCGACCAGGTCCTGGAACTGCACCTGGCGCTGCGGCTGCGGCAACTGCAGCTGAGCCCGTAGACGAACCGCCATACCGCCGCGGCCCAAGTGTGGGTGTTCGCCCATCGCGGCGGCCGGGCCGTCGTCCCTAGCGTTGCCGTGTGCTCGAGGATCTCCCGTTCGGCAGCTATGCCGAGCTGCGCCGGGCGTTCCGCTGGCAGGTCCCCGAGCGTTTCAACATCGGTGTCGCCTGCGTCGACAGGCACGAGCCCGGGGATCTCGCACTGGTCGCGGTCGACCCGCAGGGCGGGGTCCGCGAGCACACCTTCGGCGACCTCGCGAAGTCCTCCAACCGGCTGGCCAACGCGCTGCGCGGGCGCGGGACCGGCGCCGGCGACCGGGTGGCGATCGTCCTGCCGCAGCGGGTCGAGACGGGCATCGCGCACCTGGCGACCTACAAGCTCGCGGCGATCGCGGTGCCGCTCTCGCCGCTGTTCGGGCACGAGGCGCTGCGCTTCCGGATCGGGGACAGCGGCGCCCGGGTCGTCGTCACCGATGCCCGGCGGCTGGACGTCGTCCGCGAGGCGATCGCCGAGCTGGCGGACGTCGAGGTCCTCGTGGTGGACGGCGCGCGGCGGGAGCGCACGGACTTCTGGGAGGCGCTGCGCGCCGGTTCGGACACCTTCACCGCCGTGTCCACGCGCCCCGACGACCCGGCCATGCTGATCTACACCTCCGGGACCACCGGCCCCCCGAAGGGCGCGCTGCACGGACACCGGGTCCTGCTGGGCCACCTGCCGGGCTTCGAGTTGATGTTCGACCGGTTCCCGCAGGACCAGGATCGTGCCTGGACGCCCGCGGACTGGGCCTGGGCCGGCGGGCTGCTGGACCTGCTGCTGCCGTCCTGGTACCACGGCCGCGCCGTCATCGGTACGAACCGGACGTCGGCCTTCGACCCCGGGTGGGCCGAGCAGCTCATGCGCGAGCACCGGGTGAGCGCGGCGTTCCTGCCGCCGAGCGCACTGCGGATGATGCGCCAGGCGGACAGCACGATGACCGGGAGCGCGTTGCGCACGGTGATGAGCGGCGGCGAGGCGCTCGGTGCCGAGACCCTGGCCTGGTCGCGCGAGCACCTGGGGCTGGAGCCGAACGAGATCTACGGGCAGACCGAGGCGAACCTGGTCATCGGCAACAGCCGCGGCGTCTGGCCGATCAGGCCCGGCTCGATGGGGCGGGTCTATCCCGGTCACGACGTGCAGGTCCTGGACGCCGACGGTGGGCTCGCCGCGCCGGGGCGGGTCGGCCAGATCGCGGTGCGGGTACCCGACCCGGTGTGCTTCCTCGGTTACTGGAACCGGCCGGAGGCGACCGCCGAGAAGGTGCACGACGGCTGGCCGTACACCGGCGACCTGGGACGTGTGGACGACGACGGCTACCTCTGGTTCACCGCGCGCGACGACGACATCATCAACTCCGCCGGGTACCGCATCGGGCCCGGTGAGATCGAGGACTGCATCGCCTCGCACCCGTCGGTGGCGAACGCCGCGGCCATCGGCGTGCCCGACGAGATGCGCGGCCAGGTGGTCAAGGCGTTCGTCGTCCTGGTGCCCGGGTGCGAGCCGTCCGAGTCCTTGGAGCAGGAGATCCGGGCGATGGTCCGCACCCGCCTGGCCACGTACGAGTACCCGCGCGACATCGAGTTCATCGACGAACTGCCCACGACGACGACGGGCAAGGTGCGGCGCGTCGCGCTGCACCTGCGGGAGAAGGAACGGCACCACCAGCACTAGGTCATCAATCCCCGGCTATCCGCGAAAGGCAAGATCATGAATGCTCCGAGGAAGTTCGTGAAGAGGCGCCGCGTCATCGCGATCGCGGCAGCGACGGCGATCCTGGGCGGCACCGCGAGTGCCTGCAGTTCGAGTGCGTCCGGTGGCTCGGCGGGTAGCGGCGGCGGCAGCGTGACCGTCGGGATGTCCACCTCGTTGAGCGGGTCGATCGCCTACCTGGGCCAGACCGGCCTGCAGGGTGTCCAGCTCGCCCTCGCGGACCTCAACGCGAAGGGCGGGCTCCTCGGCAAGCAGGTCAAGCTCGTCAGCGCCGACGACGACATCAAGCCGGCGACCGGCGCGGCCAACGTGCGGCAGATGATCAGCAGCGATCACGCGGTCGCCATCTTCGGGCCGGTCGCGAGCTCCATCGCCTCCGCCGAGGAGCCGGTGGCGGCCCAGTTCAAGGTCCCGATCTTCTTCCACACGTCGAACGACATCAGCCTGATGACCAAGACGTTCACGCCCTACGCCTTCCAGAACGTGCCCAACACGATCATGGAGCCCCGCGCGATCGCCGACTACCTGTCCAAGCAGATCGGCTCCAAGCAGATCACGATCGGCATCTTCGCCCCCGACTACAGCTACGGCCACGACACCGTGGACGGGTTCTTGAAGGCGCTGACGGACCTGCACGTCGACTACAAGGTCGTCAACCAGCAGTTCCCCGCGCTCGGTGCGACCGACATCAGCTCGAACCTGTCGGCGCTGATCAACTCGCACCCGGACTACGTGTTCAACGCGCAGTACGGCGGCGACCTGGTCGCGTTCACGAAGCAGGCCGAGCAGCTCGGGCTGTTCAAGGACACCAAGGTCATCTCGTTCTACAACTGGGGCGTCCTGCGGGCGCTGAAGGACCAGGCGCCCGCCGGTGCGATCGGTTATTCCCGTGACGCGTTCTGGGCCATCAAAGCTCCCGGCCTCGACACCTTCGTCGCGAACTACCAGAAGAAGTTCAACGACTACCCGAGCGACTGGGCCATCCTCGCCTATGCCGCCGTCCAGGAGTGGGCCGACGGCGTGACGAAGGCCCGTAGTTTCGACGCCGACAAGGTGATCAAGGCGCTTCCGGGCGCGACGGTCTCCACCATCGTCGGGCCGATGACGATCCGGGCGTGCGATCACCAGGCCGAGGTCCCCGAGTACATCGGCACGGTCAGCTCGACCGGCGAGGCGCAGTACGGCGGTGCCCACCTGTGGGACGAGCCGGTCTTCGTCGCGCCCTTCCAGGACATCGCGCTGACCTGCGACCAGGTCAAGGCGATGCAGCCCTGACCCGCGCACCCCGACAGGACGGATCCGTGAACCCGCCGGCAGACCGGCCCCCCTCGCGGGGGCCGGCCTGCCGGCCGACCCAGGAGCGGGCATGCTGAGCACGGTCGTCACCGACGTGGTGGGCGTGCTCAGCTCCGCCTCGTCGCTGTTCATCGTGGCGGCCGGGTTGACGCTCGTCTTCGGGGCGATGCGGCTGATCAACATCGCCCACGGCAGCTTCTACATGTACGGCGCGTTCTTCGCGACGACGCTGGGGGCGTGGTCGCTCCACGCGGGGTTCTGGGTCGCGCTGATCGCCTCCCCGGTCCTGGCAGGGCTCATGGGGTGCGGGGTGGAGGTGCTGGTGCTGCGCCGGCTGTACGCGCGCGAGCACCTGACGCAGCTGCTGGCCACGTTCGCCCTGCTGCTGATCTTCGCCGACCTGGCGTTGCGGTTCTGGGGCAAGGGCGTGCGCGGCATGAGCGCGCCGTCGGTCGTGCAGGGTCACTTCCGTCTGGCCGGCGCGCCGGTTCCCTACTACGACCTCGTCATCATCGGCGCGGCACTGCTGGTGGGGTCCGGGCTGTGGCTGCTGCTCGCGCACACCTCGCTGGGCTGGATGATCCGCGCCGTCGTGGACGACGTCGAGGTGCTGGCCGTCTCCGGCGTGAACGTGCGGCTGCTCTACACCGGCGTGTTCGCGCTGGGCGCGCTGCTGGCAGGGCTCAGCGGCGTGATCATCGCACCGCAGCAGGCGGTGGAGCCGGGCATGGACGCCCAGATCATCGTGGCGGCGTTCATCGTGGCGGTGATCGGCGGGCTCGGGTCGATCACCGGTGCCGCGATCGGGGCGCTGATCATCGGGATCGTCCAGACGCTCGGAGCGGTGTGGGCCCCCTCGTGGGCGTCCACCTTCATCTACCTGCTCATGATCGTCGTCCTGGCGGTACGGCCCTGGGGCCTGCTGGGATCACCGGAGAGGTAGGCACGATGAGCGGGATCGACGGGGCGCGCACCAGCGCGGCCCCCGCGCCGCCGGGCGCGTCGCAGCCGGCCCGGCCCCCCGGGTTGCGCACCAGGCTGGCGCCGGTCACCGCGTCGTGGCTGACGCCGGTGGTGCTCCTCGCGATCATGGTGGTGCTGCCGTACGTGCTCGACGACAACACCGTGCGGACCCTGCAGGAGGTGCTCGCCTACGCCGTCTTCGCGACCGCGACCAACCTGCTGCTGGGGCAGGGCGGGCTGGTCAGCTTCGGCCAGGCGGTGTTCTTCGGCCTCGGCGCCTACACGGTCGCGCTCGGCTGGCTGCACTGGCAGCTCCCGTTCTGGGCGACCTTCGTCATGGCGCCGTTCGTCGGGGCGGTCGTGGCCGTGCCGATCGGCCTGGTGGCGCTGCGCG
>SCQZ01000246.1 GCA_004299665.1 Jatrophihabitans sp. | reverse complement strand
GATGCTCGACAACGTCGAGCATCAGCCGGGAGACGGCGAAGGTCTTGAGGACCTCGGCGGGCTGGGCCATCGGGATGTGGCTGAGCCGGTTGTTGTCGTTGTGGAACCGCAGCGGGATGAACACGACGAAGCCGCCGGTCTCGTCCTGCAGCTCACGCAACCGCATCACGTGGTCGACCCGGTGCCGGTGCTCCTCGATGTGCCCGTACAGCATGGTCGCCGGCGTGCGCAGCCCCTTGGCGTGCGCGAGGCGGTGGATGCGCGACCAGTCCTCCCAGTGGGTCTTGTGGTCGACGATCTGCTTGCGGACCTCCCAGTCGAAGATCTCCGCGCCGCCGCCGGTGAGCGACTCGAGGCCGGCGTCGATGAGTTCGTCGAGGATGGCGTCGGCGGACAGGCCGCTGAGGTCCTCGAAGAAGTGGATCTCGGTCGCGGTGAATGCCTTGAGCGCGACGTCGGGCAGGGCGGCCTTCAGTTCGCGCAGCACCCGCGGGTAGTAGCGCCACGGCAGGGTCGGGTGCAGGCCGTTCACGATGTGCAGTTCGGTCAGCCCCTCGTCCTTCATGGCGAGGGCGCGCTCCACGGCCTCCTCGACCCGCATCGTGTACGCGTCCTTCTGGCCCGGCTTGCGCTGGAAGCTGCAGTACGCGCAGGAGGCGGTGCAGACGTTCGTGAGGTTGAGGTGGCGGTTGACGTTGAACAGGGTGCGGTCGCCGTTCTTGGCGGTGCGGACCGAGTGCGCAAGGCCGCCCAGCCACGCGAGGTCGTCGCTCTCGTACAGGTCCTCGCCGTCGCGGCGGGTGAGCCGCTCCCCCGCCTCGACCTTCGCGCTGAGTTCCTCGGTGCGCGCCTGCGTCAGTGCCATGCGGCCAGGGTACGTGGCGCCCCGGTGCCGCGGCCCCCGGCGTCCGGCGGCGATCGCCGCGCGCAAGGATGTTGACACCGGTAAGTTATCGCTGCTAACTTATCGACCGTCACCGACGCGCCGGGAGGCCGTGATGCTCCGCAGCTTCGCCGAACTCGGCATCCGCGCCCCGAAGCGGGTGCTCGCCCTCGCCGGCCTCGTCCTCGTCGCCGCCGTGCTCTACGGCGCGAGCGCCGCGTCGCACCTGTCCTCGGGCGGATTCAACGATCCGCAGTCCCCCTCCAGCCGGGCGGCGACCGTCCTGGCGGACCGGTTCGACGCGGGCGGCACGAACCTCGTCCTGCAGGTCAGCAGCGCGGCCGGGCCGGACTCGGCCGCCGCCCGCACCCGCGGCATCGCACTCGTGCAGCGGTTGCGGGGCGAGCCGGGCGTCGACCAGGTCTCCTCGTACTGGACCGCACCCGCGCCGCAGGCGGCAGCGCTGCGCGGAACGGACGGCCGGTCGGCACTGGTCCTCGCACGGGTCGCGGGCGACGACAGCGCGGCGCCCAAGCGCGCGAGCCAGGTCGTCGCCGGCCTGACCGGCACCGCCGACGGGGTCACGGTCAAGGCCGGGGGGCAGGCCGTCGCGTTCGGCCAGGTCAACGACCACGTCACCGCCGACCTCGCCGTCAGCGAGGCCGTCGCCGTGCCGCTCACCACGATCGCACTCATCTGGGTGTTCGGCAGCCTGATCGCCTCGCTGCTGCCGCTCGCGGTCGGCATCGCCTCCATCATCGGCACGCTCGGCGTGCTGCGGCTGATCGCCTCGATGACCAGCGTGTCGATCTACGCCCTGAACATGACGACGGCGATGGGGCTGGCGCTGGCCATCGACTACAGCCTGTTCGTCGTCAGCCGCTACCGCGAGGAGGTCGCCGCCGGCGCCGACCGGGACGACGCGATCCGCACGACCATGCGCACCGCGGGCCGCACCGTGCTGTTCTCCGCACTGACCGTCGGGCTCTCGCTCGCGGCGATGCTCGTCTTCCCCGTCTACTTCCTGCGTTCGTTCGCCTACGCGGGCCTGGCCGTCGTCGCCTTCGCCACCCTGGCGGCACTGCTGCTGCTACCGGCCATGCTCAAACTGCTCGGCCACCGCCTCGACGCGCTGGACCTGCGCCGCGGCATCCGGCGCGTGCTGCGGCGCCCGGAGCCGGCGCCGAAGCCCGTGGAGCAGGGGTTCTGGTACCGCTTCGCCACCGCCGTGATGCGCCGCGCCGTCCCGGTCGGGCTGCTGGTCACCGCGTTCCTGGTCATGCTCGGGCTGCCCTTCCTGCACGCCCGGTACGCCTACCCGGACGAGCGGGTGCTGCCGCCCACCGCGTCGGCGTACCAGGTCGGCACCGACCTGCGGACCACCTTCCCCGGCGACGCCGGGTCGACGATCAGCATCGTCGCCACGGACGCGCCGACGTCCCCGGCCGGCTACGCGAGCGCGCTCTCCCGCCTGCCGCAGGTGGCGTCCGTGCAGGCCGCGACGGGCACCTACGCGGGAGGGCGGCAGGTCGGCCCGGGCGACCCGGCGATGCGCAGCGGCGATGCGACGTACCTGCAGGTCCGCACCGACGCCGACCCGCTCTCGGACCCCGGCAAGCACGCGCTGACCGCGGTGAAGGACGTCCCGGCGCCGTGGCAGGTGCTGTACGGCGGGTCCACGGCCGTCAACGCCGACAGTCTTTCGGCCATCGGCGGCGCACTGCCGCTGGCGCTCGCCCTGATCGTGCTGGCGACCCTGCTCGTGCTCTTCCTGTTCACCGGGTCGGTGCTGCTGCCCCTCAAGGCGGTGGTGCTGAACACGCTGTCGCTGTCGGCCACCTTCGGCGCGATGGTGTGGGTGTTCCAGGAGGGTCACCTCAGCGGGCTGTACGGCGACCTGACGACGACGGGGTTCCTGACGCCGACCATGCCGCCGCTGATGTTCTGTCTGGCGTTCGGGCTCTCGATGGACTACGAGGTGTTCCTGCTCTCGCGGATCCGCGAGGCCTGGCTGGCATCGGACCGCACGGGCGCGGACAACACCCGGGCGGTCGCACTCGGGCTCGGCCACACCGGCCGGATCGTCACCGCGGCGGCGTTGCTGATGTCGATCGTCTTCGCCGCCATCGCGACCTCCAGCGTCTCGTTCATGATGATGTTCGGAACCGGACTCACGCTGGCGGTGCTCATGGACGCGACCCTCGTGCGCGCGACGCTCGTGCCGGCGTTCATGCGGGTCGCCGGACAGTGGAACTGGTGGGCGCCGGGGCCGCTGCGCCGGCTGCACGAACGGATCGGGCTCACCGAGTCCGGTCCCGGGGCCCCCGGCCGTGGTCCCGGCCGTCTTCTCCCCCACGACGACCGGGTCGGGGCGCCGGATCCGGTCGGCAGCGGGGAAAGGTCGTGACGCGGTGACCGGCGCCCGCCGCCGGCGCCGCGCCTCGCGCGGCTCGGGCGAGCAGTTGCGCGGAGAGATCGTGGCGGCGGCGAAGAAGTTGCTCGCCGAGACCAAGAACGCCGACGACGTCTCGATCCGCGCGGTCGCCGACGCCGTGGGCGTGACCCCACCGTCGATCTATCTGCACTTCGCCGACAAGGACGCCCTGATCAACGCGGTGGTGTCGGACGTGTTCGCCGAACTCGACGCGGCGATGCTGGCCGCGGCGGACGGTGTGGACGGCCCGCTGGAGCGCCTCTACGCCTACGGCCTGGCCTACATCCGCTTCGCCGTCGGGCATCCCGAGCACTACCGGCTCGCGACCATGGATCCGTGCCCCCGGCCGCCGGCGGTCGACGAGGTCCTCGCCAACTCCGCGTTCGCGCACCTGGGTGAGGCGGTGCGCGACTGCATGGCGGCCGGGATCTTCGCCCCCGGCGACCACCTGCCGGTCACGCTGGACCTGTGGGCGGCCGCCCACGGCATCGCATCGCTGATCGTCGCCAAGCCGTACCTGCCCTGGGGCGAGGTGGACGAGGTCGGCGGTCGGGTGCTGTGCGCCGCGGCGCTGGGGCACGCCGTCGCGGACCTCGCGGGTGCGGACGCCACGCCCGCGGAGCGGGAGGCCTGGGTCACCGCGCAGCGGCGCCGGCGGCGCCGCTGACACGCCACGATCGTGCTGTCACCGGCCACCGTCGACGGGCACCCCGGCCGAGACAGGCGACTGCGCGCCCGACCAGCGGCATGTCCGGCCGGTCTGCCTGGGAACGGCCGGGCGGCTCGCCCCAATCAGTGGCCGCAGCTTCACCGACGGGCGAGGACGTGACGGCGCCCTGCGTCCTTACTTGTCGAGACCGACCGCGGCGCGCAGCGGTGCGGCCCCGTCGACGCGCACGGGGTGTTCCGGACGGACGAACCGGTCGGGCTTGAGCAGCAGTTTGCGACTTCGAGCCAGCTCACCGGGCCGGCGCTGTTCGCGGAACGTGCCGTTGTCGACGTAGCCGACCTTACGACTGACGGCAAGCGATGCCGGGTTGTCCAGGAATGCAGCCGAAGTGATCTCAACAGCGTCGAGATGATCGAACAGCAGCACGCAGATCGCCTGCCGCATCAGCGTTCCGATCCCGCGTCCTTGGTGGGCGAGGCCGAGCCACGAGCCGGTCTCACCGGTACGGACCACGAGGTAGTCCTGGGCATGGAAGCCCTGAACGCCGACGATCTCACCGTTGAAGCGGACAACGAGATCGAGCGTCCAGTTGCTCGGCGAGAACGATGCTCGCGTCGACCAGTAGTAGGCGGCGGTGGTTCTCGGCAGTTGGTGCGCCGGCGCCTCCGTCCATGGCTGCGCGAACGGCATCTGCCCAGGTTCGTGAAGGCTCGCCCGTACCAAGTCGACGATCACAGGGATGTCGTCGTCGGTGATCGCACGCAGTTCAAGCGGCCCGCATCGCACCCGCAACGCAAAAGGAGCCCAGAGATCAACGCACGTCGTCACCGGTCCAGTCTTCACCCGTGCGTCGATCGAGATCCTCCACGTCCGAGTCACGGCGCTCGCAGCACGACCGCGCGACCCGGGGGGCCGGGAGCTCCCGGATGCTCGTCGGCGCGGGCGCCCTGCTGTCTTGATCAAGGCGCCGGGAGCCTCGGGTAGCCGAGGCTACGAGCTACATGATCACGAAGTCAGACGGCTCCGGTCGCCGCCGCGGCCGGGCGCGGGACGGTGGCGAAGGCCGACAGCCGCAGCCACCGGGGCAGGGCGCGCCGGGCCCACGCCGGCCCGTCGACGACCAGCCCGTCGCGCACCGCACCGGACCAGTCGCTCTGCCCCCGCCACAGGTCGACGAGCGTCCGCAGCGGCGTGGTCACGGTGAGCGTCACGTCGTGGCCCGGGTCGGTGTCGCAGACGTCCACCCCCTCGGCGTCGACCACCAGCCACCAGGACGCGACCGCGCGGGGCACGCCGGAGAAGCGGAAGGCCAGCACCGTGCGCCCTCCCGGCATCGCGTCCAGGTCGAGGTTGCGGTGCACGTCCCACAGCAGCAGGTGGGGGTCCAGGTCCTCGTCGCCCAACTCCGGGATCCACCGCGCACCCCAGCAACCCAGTGCCTCCACGACGGGACGCAACTCGCGGCCGGCGTCGGTGAGGACGTACGCGATCCGGCCGCCGTGGTCGCGGCGCTCGATGACGCCGGCCTGCATGAGCGTCCGCAGCCGCTTGGACAGCAGGGCCGGGGAGATCCGCGGCACGCCACGGCGCAGGTCGTTGAAGTGCCGGCTGCCCATCAGCAGTTCGCGCACGACCAGCAGCGTCCACCGCTCGTCGAGCAGCTCCATCGCTTTGGCGACGGGACAGAACTGTCCGTAGCCGGGCACAGCCTGCACGCTAGGCCCGCCCGGCAGCGGGCGCCAGTACAGATCCTGAACCGGGCCGCTACAGATCCGGCACTACCGGCCGGCCGTTGCCGGGGGCGAGGGTCACGCCATGACGACTCCCACCCTCGGCGAGCAGGCGTCCGCACTGCTCACCCACGTCGCCGGCTTCGTCGCGCACCGCACCATCGCGATGGGGCTGCGCAACGGGCTGATCGGCACCCTGTCCGTCGCCGGGCGGCCGCTGAGCGCGGACGAGCTCGCGGACCGGCTGCACCTCGACCCGTTCTACGTGGCGGTGTGGTGCCGGGCGGCCCTCGCCGCCGGCGTCTGCGACCGCGGCGGGGCAGACGCCGGCCTGGGCGGGCGGTACGAGCTCGCGGCCCACGTCGGCACGCTGCTGCTCGATGCCGGCCACCCCGGCTACGCCGGCGGCGTGTTCACGGTCCTGGAGCTGCCCGAGGTCTTCGACCGGTTCGAGGGCAGCCTGACCGACGGCGCGCGCATGTGGTGGGACGACTGCAGCCCCGCGTGGATCGAGGGCGTGGCCGGAACCGGGGCGCCGTTCTACACCCGGCTGCTGGCCTCCGGCTTCGCGCAGATCACCGGGCTCGCCGAGCGTCTGGACGCGGGATGCGTCGTCGCGGACATCGCCTGCGGCTCCGGCGCCGGGCTGGTGCGGCTGGCCGCGGCGTACCCACGCTGCACCCTGGTCGGGGTCGACGGCGACCGGCACTCGCTCGAACTGGCCGCGCGGCGCTGCGACGACGCGGGGGTCGGTGACCGTTGCACCCTGGTCCACGGCCCGCTGGAGGAGTTCACCCTCCCCGAGCCCGCGACACTGGTGATCAACAACATCTCGATGCACGAGTGCCGGGACATCGACCGGGTCGCCGAGAACGTGCGGCGGTCACTGGAGCCCGGTGGCTGGTTCGTGATCTCCGACTTCCCCTTCCCGGACAGCGTCGAGCAACTGCGCAGCGTGCCGGGACGGGTGATGGCGGGCATCCAGTTCTTCGAGGCGCAGATCGACGACCAACTGCTGCCGCGGCAGTGCTACGACGACCTGCTGCGGCGACACGGTTTCGGCGACCCGGCCAGCATGCAGCTGAGCCCGGTTCACGCCGTCACGTACGCGCGCACGGTCCCGGCGAGCGTGACCAGTGCGAGCGCGACCGCGCAGGCGCCGGCGATGGCGCACAGCCAGCCGTAGCCCCACGACCCGACGACGAGCCCGGCGAGCGCGCCGCCCGCCGCCGCGCTCAGCCCCATGACCACGTCCGAGGCGCCCTGCACGCCGGGCCGCTCGGCCAGTTCGACGGAGTTGGACAGCAGCGTCGAGCCGGCCACGAGGGTGCAGGACCAGCCGACGCCGAGCAGGAACAGCCCCGCCGTCAGCTCGGCCGACCAGCCCGCCGGGGCCCGCCCCGCGACGATCGCGGCGGCGACCAGCAGCGCGGCGCCGGCGAGGATGACGGCCCGCGCGCCCAGGCGGTCGGCCAGCCATCCGGTGAGCGGCGACAGGGCGTACATCCCGAGGATGTGCACGCTGATGACGAATCCGATCACGCGCAACTCGGCGCCGCCCTGGTGCATCTGCAGGGGGGTCATCACCATGACGCCGACCATCACGGTGTGCCCGATCGCCACAGCGACCACACCCAGCAGCGCGCCTCGACGGCGCCCGACGACCCCCAGCGCACGCCACAGCGACCCGTGCGGATGCGCGCCCGAACCGGGTGACATCCGCTGCGCCGTGAGCAGCGGGTCGGGGCGCAGCCGCACGGCCAGCAGCGCCCCGGCCAGCACGAAGCCCGCCAGGCTGATCAGGAACGGCCCGACCAGCGCCGGCATCCCCAGGGCCCGGCCGAGCCGCCCGGCCGGCCCGAGCAGGTTCGGCCCCAGCACGGCGCCGACCGTCGTCGCCCAGACGACGACGCTCAGGGCGCGGCCGCGCCGTTCGGGCGGGGCCAGGTCGGTGGCCGCGTAGCGCGCCTGGCTGTTGGAGGTGGTGGCCGCGCCGAACAGCGCCGTCCCGATCAGCAGCAGCGCGAACGAGGACACGATCCCGGCCACGACCGCCAGCGCGGCGCCGACCGTCCCGCAGGCGTACCCGGCGGTCAGGCCCGCCCTGCGGCCCCGCACCGCCATCAGCCGGACCATCGGGATCGTGATCAGGGCGCCCCCGAGCACCTGTGCGGTGTTGGCCAGGCCGGCGAGGTCGGCGGTGCCGACGAGCTGCTCGGCCAGGATGCTGCCGACCGCGATGCCGCTGGCGACGCCGACGCCGCCGAGCATCTGGCTGGCGACCAGCGAGGTGACGGTGCGCCGCTGGATCGCCGCCACCTGTCGCACCGCGCCAGTATTCCGGCCGGCGGAGCCGGTCAGCCCGCGGGCACGTCCCGCAGCCGCACCGAGAGGCACGTCACGCAGCCTTCGAGCTTGAGGTACTCGCCGATGTCCACCGGCACCGGTCGGTATCCGAGCCCGGCCAGCAGATCGGCGCTGGCCGGGCAGTCCGTCGAGATCAGCAGGCGGCCCTCGTCGAGCAGCACGACGTGAGCGCCGGACTCCTCGGGCACCGGGATGAACCGGTCGAAGATCAGCGCGTCGTCCACGATCGGCAGGTAGCCGATGACGGTCCCGTCGGGCAGCGCCGTGACCGCGGACTTCAGGTGCAGCACCTTGGTCACCGGGACGGCCACCACCGTGGCGCCGAGAGGCTCGAGGATCCCCCGCAGCTGGCGGATCCCCTCGGCGTTGGTGCGGCCGCCGTGACCGACGTAGATCGTGCTCCCGACCTTGAGGACGTCGCCGCCGTCCAGCGTGCCGGGCGGGTGGATCCGGCCGATCGCGTAGCCGAGGTCCTCGACGATCTCCTCGGCGGCGGCGGTCTCGGGCCGCCGGCTGGGCGCACCCGGCCGGGCGATCACGGCCACGCTCCGGTAGACCACCATGGTGTCCTCGACGAAGACCGAGTCCGGGCAGTCGTCGGCCGGGGGCACCTCGATCGTGTGCCAGCCGTTGTCCTGCAGCGTCGTGACGTAGCCGTCCCACTGGGCCATCGCCTTCGGGACGTCCACCACCTCGCGTTCCCGGTGGGTGACGATCCCCTCCGCCAGCCGCGGGCTCGGGCGGCGCACCAGGGCGAATCGGGTGCTCATCGTGTCCTCCTACGCGTCCACGGGGGCCGCCACCTCGCCACGGGCCTCGCGGCGCGCCTGGAGGAAGGCGTAGATCGGGATGCCGAGCAGCAGCAGGAACAGCGCTTGGTAGACCGACTGGTAGCCGGAGGCCATCGTCACCCAGAGCGAGAACAGCACACTCGCGCCGGCGATCGACAGGTCGCGGGCCATCGTCCAGCCGTGCACCCGCCGCCGCCCGGAGGCGAGGTAGGTCAGTTGCGCGCAGGCGGAGAAGAAGTACGGGATGGCCACCGTGACGACGGACAGGTTCACCAGGTAGGTGAACACCGTCAGCCCGGTGTTGCTGCTGTAGGCGAAGGCCATCAGCAGGGTGGACATGAGCGTCGAGACGAGGATGCCGAACCAGGCGGTGCCGTCGCGGTAGGTCTTGGCGAACTGGGGCAGGAACAACCCGTCCCGGGCCGCCGCCCACGGCACCTCCGCGGTCACCAGCGTCCAGCCGTTCAGCGCGCCGATCCCGGAGACGACCGCCACCAGCGCCACCGCCTTGCCGGCCCAGCCCGCGCCGTTGAACATCGCCTGGACCGCGTCGACGAACGGCGCCCCGTTGCCGTCCAGCTTCGGGTGCGCGACCAGACCCATGACCGCGACGCTGACCAGCAGGTACAGCCCCGCGCTGAGCGCGGTGCCGAACACCGAGGCGCGCCCCACGTTGCGGCCCGGGTCGCGTACCCGCGCCGCGGCGATGGCGGCGCACTCGACGCCGATGAAGGAGAACAGCGCCACGCCGGCGGCGATGCCGATCGCGCTGTACAGGCTGCCGCCGGTCGCGTTGAACGGGCCGAAGTTGGCCGACTTGACGAAGAACCAGCCGACGACGGCGACGAACAGCAGCGGCACGAACTTCAGCACCACGGTGAGGTTCTGCGCCCACGCCATCTGCTTGGCGCCCGCCAGGTTCACCGCGGCCGGGATCCACAGCCCGAGCGCCGCGATGGCGAAGTTCGTCCACGCCGACGGGTTGTGGATGCCGAACAGCGACTCGACGTAGAACACCCACGACGAGACGATCGCCGCGTTGCCCGCGACGGCGGTGATCCAGTAGCACCAGGCCGTCAGGTATCCGGCGAAGTCGCCGAACTCGTGACGCGCGTAGGCGTACAGCCCGCCGTCGTGGTTGGGGATCCGCTTGGTCAACTGGCCGAACAGCACGCCGAGCAGCAGCGCGCCGACCGAGATCACCGCGAGCACGAGGATGGAACTGGTGCCGGCACCGGCCAGCACCCCGGGCATGCTGAACACGCCGGTGCCGATGATGCTGCCGATCACCAGCGCCGTGGCCGACGGCAGCCCCAG
Source organism: Jatrophihabitans sp. (assembly GCA_004299665.1). Taxonomy (GTDB): domain Bacteria; phylum Actinomycetota; class Actinomycetes; order Mycobacteriales; family Jatrophihabitantaceae; genus FW021-bin43. The sequence goes on along the minus strand of SCQZ01000246.1, from coordinate 1,311 downwards.
CGCGCGCGAGCGCGCCGCGTCCGGCAGCCCCCCCGCGCCCGGAGTGGCGGGGACGGTCCCCGGCGGTCGCGTCCGCGTGATGGTCATCAGACTCACCTGGCCCCTTCCCGCAGGTCCGGGCGGACCCGCGCCTGATCGGTGCATCCTGATCCGATGCTCGGTCCGCCGCAGCGGCGACGGCAGGGGCTAACGGCCCGGCGACGGTCCCGCCCGGCACGGACCAACGGCCGTGGCCGAACGGCGGTTGCGGGGCGTGGGATCGGGGCATTCGAGGGAAGGGGCAAAGCCATGAAGGCGCTCGTGTACCAGGGTCCGGGCAGCAAGACCTGGGAGGACGTTCCGGACCCGCGCATCACCGAGGAGACCGACGCGATCGTCGGCGTGGACACCACCACGATCTGCGGGACCGACCTGCACATCCTCAAAGGTGACGTGCCGACCGTCACCCCGGGGCGCATCCTGGGGCACGAGGCGGTGGGGACCGTCGAGGCCGTCGGGTCCGCGGTCGGCACCGTCCGTCCCGGCGACCGGGTCCTCGTCTCGTGCATCACGGCCTGCGGGCGGTGCCGGTACTGCCGTGAGGGCCGCTACGGGCAGTGCCTGGGCGGGGGCGGCTGGATCCTCGGCCACCGGATCGACGGCACGCAGGCCGAGTACGTCCGGGTGCCGTTCGCGGACACCTCGCTGTACCCGCTTGCGGCGACCGTGGACGACGAGGCCGCGGTCATGCTCTCGGACATCCTGCCGACCTCCTACGAGGTGGGTGCGCTGAACGGCGGCGTGCGCCCGGGCGACACCGTGGTGATCGTCGGCGCGGGGCCGATCGGGCTGTCGGCGATCCTCGGCGCGCGCCTGTTCAGCCCGGGCTCGATCGTGGTGATCGACGTCGCCGACGCGCGGCTGGCCGCCGCCAAGCGCTTCGGTGCGGACGTGGGCATCAACTCCGCGACGCAGGATCCCGCCGAGGTCGTGGCCGCCCTCACCGGCGGGCTCGGGGCCGACGTGACGATCGAGGCCGTCGGCGTCCCCGAGACCTTCGAACTGTGCGCGCGGCTGGTGCGCCCGGGCGGGCACGTGGCCAACATCGGCGTGCACGGTCGGCCCGCCACGCTGCACCTCGAGGATCTGTGGATCAAGGACGTCACGATCACGACGGGGCTGGTGGACACCTACTCGACACCGACGCTGCTGCGGCTGGTGGGTGCCGGGCAGCTCGACGCGCACGCCTTCGTGACGCACCGGTTCGCACTGGAGGAGATCCTCGCCGCGTACGAGGTGTTCGCCGCCGCGGCGGACACCGGTGCGCTGAAG
>SCQZ01000245.1 GCA_004299665.1 Jatrophihabitans sp. | reverse complement strand
TCTGCCGGATCTGCCGCGACACCCGCCGCAGCCCCGCCGTGATCTGCGTGGTCGAGGAGCCGAAGGACGTGATCGCCATCGAGCGCACCCAGGAGTTCCGGGGGCGCTACCACGTGCTCGGCGGTGCGATCAGCCCGATCGACGGCATCGGCCCGGAGCAGTTGCGCATCCGCGAACTGCTCGAACGGCTGCGCGACGACACGGTCACCGAGGTCATCCTGGCGACCGACCCGAACCTGGAGGGCGAGGCGACGGCCACCTACCTCGCCCGGATGATCTCGCCGCTCGGGGTCACCGTGTCGCGGCTGGCCAGCGGGCTCCCGGTCGGCGGCGACCTGGAGTACGCCGACGAGGTGACGCTCGGGCGCGCCTTCGCCGGCCGGCGCCGCGTCGAATAGGGGCGCCGGTGAGCGCGCCCCGCCGCCTGGATCGCGGCTGGTTCCGGATCGCGATCCTGACGGCGTCGGCGGCCGTCGTCGCCGGCGTCCTGGTCGCCGTCGTCGGGTACCGCGCCGGCAGCGCCCCGACGACCACCGTCACCGAGTACTACGCGGCATTGCGGCGCGGCGACGCACCCGCCGCGCTGGCACTCGGATCGCTGCCGGCCGGGCCCCGCGGGCTGCTCACCTCGCAGGTTCTCGCCGCCCAGCAACGCATCGCCCCCATGAGCGCGGTCCGCGTGGTGTCCGTCGAGGAGCACGGTTCGCGTGCCTCGGTGCGGGTGAGCTACCAGCTCGCCTTCCCCGGCGCGCCGCACCGGGTCCAGGACACCCTCGCACTGGACCGGCACGACGGCCGGTGGCGGCTGCGGCAGGTGGCCGTGGCCACGACGCTGCGGGTGGTACAGGCGAGCGAGCGCGCGTCGGTGCTCGGGGCGCCCGTCCCGGACGGGCCGGTCCTGCTGTTCCCGGGCGCCGTGCCCGTCACCTTCGACACCCCCGACCTGGACCTGGCGCCGTCGGTCGCCTCGATCGGGCTGACCGGCCCGGCGTCGCTGGAGCTGAACGTGTCGGTCAGCCCGGCCGGGCGCAAGGCCGTGCTGGCGGCCGCGGCCACGCAACTGGACGCCTGCCTGCGGGCGGGGGCCGAGCCGCGCTGCCCGCTGCCCTCGGACCGGTACGTCCCCGGCAGCGTGCGCGCGACGGTGGTGGGGCAGCTCGCCGACGGCCTAAAGCTGGCCGTCGGGGCGGGCAGCCGCGGCTCGATCACGATCTCCGGGCAGGTCACCGTCACCGGCAGCTGGGAGGGGCTGACGTTCGACAACGCCGCCCAACCGGGGCACGGCCAGCTGGAACTGCCGGTCGCCGGCACCGTGTACGTCCCGACCACCGCGTCCGCGCCACGCGTCATCTGGCAGGAGACGTCGTGAAAAGGATCGCCGCCGTGCTGTTCGGCACCGTGACAGCCCTCGCCGCCCTGACGGTGATGGCGCCGCGGGCGAGCGCGGCGCCCGGCCCCCCGGACGCGCCGGAGTGGTGGTTCGACACCTGGCACGTGCAGCAGCTGTGGGACTCCGGCGCCCGCGGGCAGGGCATCGTGATCGGCGAGATCGACACCGGTGTCAACGCGGCGCTCCCGGCGCTCTCCGGGCGGATCCTGGCGGGCCGGGACTTCGGTGCGGAGGGCGGGATCGGCCAGGTGGACCGGGATTCGGCGCCGTTCGGGCACGGCACCGCGATGGCCTCGATCATGGTCGGCCGCCCGGCGGACTTCGGGATCACCGGCCTGGCGCCCGACGCGCGGATCCTGCCGGTGGCCGTCCCGCTGGTCGGAACCACCGACGCGGCCCCCAACGACCGGCTCGGCGTGGCGATCCGCTGGGCCGCGGACAACGGCGCGAAGATCATCTCGATGTCGCTGGGAGGATCGCGCAGCCCCGAGCAGGACAGCATCCCCTGCTCCGGGGATCAGCAGGACGCGATCCTGTACGCGTTGTCGAAGGGGGCGATCGTGCTGGCCGCGGCCGGCAACGACGGGGACGCCGGCAACCCGGTCGAGGAGCCGGGCGTCTGCCTGGGCGTCGTGGCGGTCGGTGCCGCCGACAGTTCCGGCACGGTTGCGAGCTTCTCCGGCCGGCACAGCTACGTCGCGTTCACCGCACCGGGCGTGAACGTGCCCTCGCTCGGCCGGATCCCCGGCCAGGCCTTCTCCGGCAGCGGCACCAGCCAGGCCACAGCGATCGCCGCGGCCGCCACCGCGCTGGTCTGGTCCCGCTACCCGTCGCTGTCCGGTCCGCAGGTGCTCGCGCGGATCTTCGCCACGCTGGACGGCCGCCGCACGACGCAGGACCCGGCCGCCGGCTACGGGGCGCTGGACCCGTACGCCGCGATCACCGCGACGGTGCCGGCGGACGCGACCGATCCGGTCACGGCGGAGGTCGCGCCGTTCCTGGCGCGGTGGCGGGCCTTCGCCACGCAGCCGCCGGTGCCGGCGTTGTCCCCGGCGGGCCGTGCGGGCGCCTCGACCGGCACGTTCGTCGTGGGCGCGCCGCCCGGC
>SCQZ01000244.1 GCA_004299665.1 Jatrophihabitans sp. | reverse complement strand
CTGCGCGAGCGGGTGCACCGCGAGGCCGGCCGCGCCGACGACGTGCTGCGCCACGCGCCCGACGACATCGCTCGCCGGGCCGCCCTGGCGGCCCGCACGGTCGCGCACGCCCTGGACCTGGCGTGGCGTCGCGCCGCGCCGCCGCGCCGCCGCCTGCTGTCCGGGGCGCGCCCCGCGCTGCTCGGCGGCGGCGCACCGCCGCGCGCCGGCCTCGCCCGTGACGTCGTGGTGCAGGACGGGGAGGTCGTGCTGGCACGCGGCGCCGCGCCGCCGACCGATCGTGCGCTGGCGCTGCGCGTGGCCCGGGCGGCGGCCGAGCACGACCTGCCCATCGCCCCGTTCGCGTTGGAGCGGCTGGCCGCGACACCGGCGGAACCTGCCGATCCGGAGCCGGTCGAGGTCCGCACCGAACTGGCCGCCCTGCTCGGTCTCGGCCAGCCCGCGGTCCGGGTGATGGAGACGCTCGATCTCGCCGGGTTGCTGACGCGCGTCCTGCCGGAGTGGGAGGCGGTGCGCTGCCTGCCGCAGCACAATCCGGTGCACCGCTACACCGTCGACCGCCACCTGCTGGAGACGGCCGCGAACGCTGCGGCGATCGCGCGCGACGTGGACCGGCCCGACCTGCTGCTGCTGGGCGCCCTGCTGCACGACATCGGCAAGGGTGCCTCGGCGGCCCGCGGCCCCGTCGATCACAGCGTCGCCGGGGTGCCCGTCGCGGAGGGTGTAGCGCGGCGCCTGGGGTACCCGCAGGCAGACGTGCGAACGGTCGGGGCGCTGGTGCGCCACCACCTGCTGCTACCGGACACCGCGACCCGCCGCGATCTGGACGACCCGGCGACGGTGCGGCTCGTGGCCCGCGCCGTCGGGGGATCCGCCGACCTGCTGGACCTGCTGCACCTGTTGACCGTCGCCGACGCGCGCGCCACCGGCCCGGCCGCGTGCAGCGAGTGGCGGCTGGGTCTCGTGGCCGATCTGGTGCGCCGGGTCCACGGGGTGCTGCGAGGGACGCCGGAGGCAGCGCCGCCCGCGCTGGACGAACGCCGGCGCCGGCTGGCCGAGGCGGGCGGCCTCGCGGTGCTGCACGAGGGCAGCGAACTGGTCGTCGCCGCGCCGGACCGGCTCGGTGTGCTCTACCGCACCGCCGGCGTCCTCGCGCTGCACGGACTGGACGTGCGCGCCGCCTCGGTCGCCACCCATGCCGGGATGGCGGTGAACTCGTTTGTCGTCGAGCCCCGGTTCGGCCGCGTTCCGGACATCGCCGTGCTGCGGGTCGACCTGGCGCGGTTCCTCGACGGCGACCCGGCGCTGGCCGGCCGGCTGCGTGCCAAGGAGGAGAGCTACCCCGCCCGGGCGGGCGGGGCACCGGCCTCGGTCCACTGGTTCGACGAGGCGGCGACGGCCGGGACGGTCGTCGAGTACCGCGGCGCGGACCGCATCGGCCTGCTGTGCCGGCTCGCCGCCGCCCTCGAGCGCTGCCGGCTCGACGTGCGGTCGGCGCGCATCTCCTCCACGGCCGGGTTCGTCGTGGACGCCTTCACGGTCACCGGCCGCGACGGCGCCCCGGTGCCCGCCGACCGCCGCCCGGACGTCGAGGCCGAACTCCGGCGGGCGTAGCGCCCGGGGTCGGCGCCGCAGCCGGCGGGCCGGTAGGCTCAGGGTGCTCGCGGGCCGACGCTGTCCCGGTCCGGATCCCATCGACGCGGTCCGGTGTGTCCGAACCACACGTCTGGGAGTTCTCCGGTGGGCATTCCGTTCGCGGCCGTCCCGGCAGCGCAGGGTCTCTACGACCCGATCCACGAGTCCGACGCCTGCGGGGTGGCCTTCGTGGCCCGGCTGGACGGCACGCCGTCCCACCGGGTGGTCACCGACGCCCTGACGGCCCTGCGCAACCTCGATCACCGCGGCGCCGCGGGCGCCGAGCCCGACTCCGGCGACGGCGCCGGCATCACCGTCCAGGTGCCGGACGCGTTCCTGCGCGCCGAGGCCGGATTCCCGCTGCCGCCCGCCGGGCAGTACGCGACCGGGATCGCCTTCCTGCCCGCGCAGGCCGACGCGCGCGCCGCGGCCGTCACGCTGGTGGAGCAGGTCGCCGCCGAGGAGGGGCTGGTCGTGCTCGGCTGGCGCGACGTCCCGGTCGACCCGTCCGTCGTGGGGCGCTCGGCCCGGGGGGTGATGCCCGGCTTCGCGCAGCTGTTCGTCCGCGGGGCGGCGGGCGAGTCCGGCCTCGGGCTGGAGCGGCTCGCGTTCGCCACCCGCAAGGTCGCCGAGGGTCGCGCGCGAAGCGCCGGCCTCGAGCTGTACTTCCCGTCCCTGTCGTGCCGCACCCTGGTCTACAAGGGGATGTTCACCACCGACCAGCTCGCTGCGTTCTACGCGGACCTGCGCGACGAGCGTTTCGCCAGTGCGATCGGCCTGGTGCACAGCCGCTTCTCGACGAACACCTTCCCGGCCTGGCCGCTGGCCCACCCGTTCCGCTACATCGCGCACAACGGAGAGATCAACACGATCCAGGGCAACCGCAACTGGATGCGGACCCGCGAGGCGCTGCTTGCCTCGGACGTGCTCGCCGGCCCGGCCGGACGTCCCGGGAGCGGTGACCTGGGCCGGCTGTTCCCGATCTGCACCCCGGAGCTGAGCGACTCGGCGAGCGTGGACGAGGTGCTCGAGTTGCTGCACCTCGCGGGGCGCAGCCTGCCGCACGCGGTGCTGATGATGATCCCGGAGGCGTGGGAGAACAACCCCGCGATGGACCCGGCGCGGCGGGACTTCTACCGGTTCCACGCCGCGCTGATGGAGCCGTGGGACGGCCCGGCCTGCGTCACGTTCACCGACGGGACGGTGATCGGGGCGGTCCTGGACCGCAACGGGCTGCGGCCGGGCAGGTGGTGGCAGACCGCGGACGGGACGGTGGTGCTGGCCAGCGAGTCGGGCGTGCTCGATCTCGACCCGGCCACCGTCGTCGCCAAGGGCCGGCTGCAGCCCGGCCGGATGTTCCTCGTGGACACCGGCCTCGGGCGGATCCGCCGCGACGAGGAGATCAAGGCCGAACTCGCGGCCGAGCATCCCTACGGCGAGTGGCTGCACGCCGGGCTGATGGACCTGTCGGACCTGCCGCCGCGCGAGCACGCGGTGTTCCCGCACGAGTCGGTGACGCGGCGGCAGCAGATCTTCGGATACACCGAGGAGGAACTGCGGATCCTGCTCACCCCGATGGCGACCGACGGCGCCGAGCCGATCGGCTCGATGGGCACCGATACACCGCTGGCCGCTCTGTCGCAGCGGCCGCGCATGCTGTTCGACTACTTCTCGCAGCTGTTCGCGCAGGTCACGAACCCACCGCTCGACGCGATCCGTGAGGAACTGGTCACCTCGATCGCGAGCACGGTGGGGCCGGAGCAGAACCTGCTCGATCCGGGCCCCGCGTCCTGCCGGCAACTCGTCATCGGTC
>SCQZ01000243.1 GCA_004299665.1 Jatrophihabitans sp. | reverse complement strand
GCGGCCGGTGACGCCGGCGGCGTCCGGGCTGGATGCGGCCCAGATGGCGGTGTCGGCTCCTTCGAGCGCGCTCTGGGCGCGGAACTTCGTCATCATGACGGCGACCTTGACAAGCCTGCCGGCGTTGAGCGTCAGGTCGGTCAGCACGTAGCCCGGGTTGACGCAGTTCACCGTCACCGCCGGGCTCGGCGCCCGTTCCGCAAGCGACCACGCCATCATCCGCGCGGCCTGCTTCGATGCCCGGTACGCGCCGAGCCCGCTGAAGCGACGGCGTTCGTACTGGGTATCCGCCAGGTCGAGCCCGCCGGCGGCGACGGTCGAGACGTTGACGATCCGGCCGTGTCCGCTCGCCTGCAGTGCCGCAAGCAGCAGCGTCGTGAGCAGGTGAGGGCCGAGCACGTTCGTCGCCCAGTTGCGTTCGAAGCCGTCGTCGCTGACCTGCCGGGTGCGCAGCGACGCGGCCGCGTTGTTGACGAGGATGTCCAGCCCGCCGAAACGATCGAGCAGTTCTGACGCGGCCGCCCGCACCGACGACATCGAGGCGAGATCGATGGTGATGACGGAGACGTCCGCGTTCCCGGTCGTGGCGGCGATCTCCGCCGCGGCGGCCGCGCCGCGCTCGGCGCTGCGGCAACCGAGGACGACCCGTGCGCCCATGCGGGCCAGTTCGCGGGCCGTCTCCTTGCCCATGCCGCTGTTCGCGCCGGTGACCAGCACGACGCGGCCGGACAGGTCGGGCACCCCAGCGCTGCTCACCGGTTCCCTCCGGCGGTTGCGGTCGCGCCGGGGTCGGGGTCCTCCTCCGCGGGCGCGCGACGGCCGACCAGCGCCTCGCTGACCCGGAACAGCCGGTGCGTGCGCCGGTCCTTGGCGGTGAACCAGGTCTCGACCTCGCGCAACGCCACCAACCGCGGCCGGTCGAACCGGTAGACGCGGTCGCGGTAGGTGATCTCCGCGCTGCCTCGGGCGATCACGTTGCGGACCCAGTCGCCGTCCGCCCCGTAGGGCAGCGCGACCGCGAAGCCGTCGTCCGTCGCGACTGCGTGCACCGGCGTCCGGTACTGCCGGCCGCTGGCCCGCCCGGTGTGCTGCACCACCGACGCGAAGGCGTCGCCGTGGCCCGCGGATCTGAGCAGCAGCCGGTTGGTCACGCGCGCGAGTCGCCGCACCGCCGCGATCACGTAGCGCGACCGGTGACGCAGGCCCAGCACGAATGCCAGCCCCGCCACAACGAGCGCAGCGAGAACCGCGGCCAGCGTCCCCAGTAGCACACCCTGCATCGACCCCCACCTCCGGGAGACGTCTCCCCCGGGACGATGGCAGCGAACGCGTGCCACGGTCAGTGCCGAAGGTCCTGGGCGCGTGGTATCTGGCTAATCGGCTCCCGCTCGCCGCGACAGGCGGCCTGCGTAAGTTGATCACACTGTCGACGGCCGTCTAACCGCCTACGGCCCAGCAATGCCCCGGGGCTGTCGAGGGTGGGCCTTACTTACCCTCATACGAACCAAACCGTCCTGGTGCCGGGCCCGGCGGTAACCATGTGAGCAAGTAGCCGCGACCCAACCGCTCAGTTCGGGGCTGTCCACCGCGTCCCGTCGGATCCGGTCAGGACGACGACGCCGACGGACTCGCGGGCACATACGCCCAGCAGATGCGGGTCGGAGGTAGCAAGCACGTCGTTCCTGGCCCGGGCGATCTCTGCCGCGACACAGTCGGCCATGCTCACCGCGCATCGCAGGCGGTGGTAGTGCCGGGCCCTCAATCGTCCGCTTGCGGCGCCCGTCGCAGCGTCCACAGCGATGGCGTCGGTCAATCCCAACTCGGCTAGGTCGAGCACGGCTTCTTCCTCGTCCACACCGGCGAG
>SCQZ01000026.1 GCA_004299665.1 Jatrophihabitans sp. | reverse complement strand
TTCTGGTGACGCGGGCGGGGAAGCTGTGTCCGGCTCCCGCTTCCCCGCCCGTGTGACCGGAAACCTGGCCCGGAGCCGGTCGGGCGAGGGGGGAAGCCGGCGTGGGGGCGCGGCGGCGGCGGGTCCGCATCGGCGCGCCTTGCCCGGCTCGGGAACCTGCCGACGTAGCGTCGCGGACAGCGGGCCGGCCCGACCGGCCTGCGCGGGAGGTCCCGTGACGGTGGCACGTTCCAGCGGAGGGACCGGACCGGTCCTGCTGGGCGTACCCGGACGCGCCCGAGGGACCGACCGGAAATCCTCGCCGGTGCGAACGCGCGAGCGCGCGCCGTACCCCGATCCCGCCAGGAGCGATCCGTGACCGCTGAGCCGAGCCGCGTGGGAAGCACCGCCCGCCGGCGCACCTTCGTCCTCGACACGTCCGTCCTGCTCTCCGACCCCGGTGCGCTCGGGCGCTTCGGCGAGCACGAGGTGGTGCTGCCCCTGGTCGTCATCAGCGAACTCGAGGGCAAGCGGCACCACCCCGAACTCGGCTGGTTCGCCCGCCAGACCCTGCGCACGCTGGACGACCTGCGCATCGAGCACGGCAGGCTGGACGCGCCGGTGCCGATCGGCGAGGACGGCGGAACGCTGCGGGTGGAGCTGAACCACTCCGACCTGTCGACGCTGCCGGCAGGTTTTCGCATCGACAGCAACGACTCGCGCATCCTGGCCGTCGCCCTCAACCTGGGCAGCGAGGGTCCGGACGGCGCGGACGTCACGCTGGTCAGCAAGGACATGCCGCTGCGTGTCAAGGCGGCGTCGGTCGGCGTGGCGGCGGACGAGTACCGCATGCACCCGGTGGCCGACTCGATCGGTTGGACCGGTACGGCCGAGCTGGACGTCGCGCCCGAGACGGTCGACGCCCTCTACGACGGCGACCTGCTCGATCTCGCCACGCACCCGGACTTCGCGCCGTCCTCGGACCTGCCGTGCCACACCGGACTGGTGCTGCACTCGATCAAGGGTTCGGCGCTGGCCCGGGTGACGGCGGACAAGCAGGTACGCCTGGTCCGCGGGGACCGCGAGGCCTTCGGCATCCACGGCCGGTCCGCTGAGCAGCGGGTGGCCCTGGACCTGCTGCTCGACCCGGAGATCGGCATCGTCTCCCTCGGCGGCCGGGCCGGGACCGGCAAGTCCGCGCTGGCGCTGTGCGCGGGGCTGGAGGCGGTCCTGGAGCGCCGCCTGCACAAGCGGGTGGTCGTCTTCCGGCCGCTGTACGCCGTGGGGGGGCAGGAGCTGGGGTACCTGCCGGGCAGCGAGAGCGAGAAGATGGCGCCCTGGGCGCAGGCCGTGTTCGACACGCTGGGCGCGCTGGTGTCCCAGGACGTGCTCGACGAGGTGCTCGATCGCGGGATGCTCGAGGTGCTGCCGCTCACCCACATCCGCGGCCGCTCGCTGCACGACTCGTTCGTCATCGTCGACGAGGCGCAGTCGCTCGAGCGCAACGTGCTGCTGACGGTGCTCTCGCGGATCGGGACCGGCTCGCGGGTGGTGCTGACCCACGACGTGGCGCAGCGCGACAACCTGCGCGTCGGCCGGCACGACGGTGTCGCCGCGGTGATCGAGACGCTGCGCGGGCACCCGCTCTTCGCGCACGTGACGCTGACGCGATCGGAGCGCTCGCCCATCGCGGCGCTGGTCACCGAGATGCTGGAGGACCTCCCGCTGTAGGCACGCCGTCGAGCGCCGCCGTTGTCCCACCGAACGCCTAGCGTGTCAGGCATGACGACGACGCCGACCCGCGAACGTTCCGACCTGATCGCCGCGCTGCAGAAGGCGCGGTACTTCCTGAGGTACACGGCCCGCGACCTGAGCGACGACCAGGCCGCGACCCGCTCCGGCGCGAGCGAATTGACCGTCGGTGGGTTGATCAAGCACGTCGCCAGCGTGGAGTCGACCTGGCAGCGCTTCGTCACCGAGGGGCCGGCGGCCTTCCCGCCGAACGACGACCCGGCCGTGTTTGCAGCGCGCGCCGCCGGCTTCGTCATGCAGCCGGGCGAGACGCTGGCCGGCCTGCTCGCCGGCTACGAGCAGGTGGCCGCGCGGACGGACGCGATGGTGGCCGACCTGCCCGACCTGGACGCCGAGCAGCCGCTGCCGGCGGCGCCGTGGTTCCCACCCGGCGCACGCTGGAGCGCCCGGCAGGTGATGCTGCACATCGTCGCCGAGACCGCGCAGCACGCCGGGCACGCCGACATCGTCCGGGAGGGGATCGACGGCGCAAAGTCGATGGGGTGAGGTCCATGGGGTGAGGCGTCACCGGCCGGACCGTCGAGCGAACCACCTACGCGATCACCGATGACGGCCGCGCCGCGCTCGCCGCCCGTACCCGGGACCTGGTGCGGACCCCGGTGAACGAGTATGGGGCTGCGTAAGCTGGCCGTGCCCGAGGCGTACCGGCTCGCCATCGACTACCAGGGCACGCTGTGCGCGACCGAGCGGGACCGGCTGTCCCGGTTCGTCGACCGGATCGAGAGCAGGGACCTGCCGTGGCCGAGGCCGTGACCGACCCCACGACCGCGCCGACGTCGCCGCCCGGACCCCACGGCGCAGGCGCGCCGGTGCGTCCCTGGCCGGCGCTGTGGGCGCTGTGCCTGGGCTTCTTCATGATCCTGGTGGACTCGACGATCGTCTTCGTGGCGACACCGGCGATCATGGACTCGCTGCACACCGGCGTGAACAGCGTCGTCTGGGTGACCAGTGCGTACCTGCTGGCCTACGCGGTCCCGCTGCTGGTGACCGGCCGGCTCGGCGATCGCGTGGGCCCGAAGGCGCTCTACCTCGCGGGCCTGACCCTGTTCACCGCCAGTTCGCTGTGGTGCGGGCTGACCGGCAGCATCGCGATGCTGATCCTCGCGCGGGTGTTCCAGGGGCTGGGCGCGTCGATGATGACGCCGCAGACGATGGCGGTGATCACCCGGATCTTCCCGGCCACCCGGCGCGGGCAGGCGATGGGGGTCTGGGGCGCGGTCGCCGGGGCGGCGAGCCTGTTCGGCCCCATCGCCGGTGGCGTGCTGGTGGACAACCTCGGCTGGGAGTGGATCTTCTTCGTGAACGTCCCGGTCGGGGTGGTCGCGTTCGCCCTCGCGTGGCGGCTGGTGCCGTCCCTGGAGACGCACGTGCACACCTTCGACCTGCGCGGGGTCGGGCTGAGCGCCGTCGGCATGTTCCTGCTCGTCTTCGGCATCCAGGAGGGGCAGAGCTGGAACTGGTCGGCCGGCATCTGGGCCATGATCGCTGCCGGCGCAGCGGTGCTCGCGGTGTTCGTCCGGTGGCAGCGGCGCAACACCGGGGAGCCACTCGTGCCGCTGACGCTGTTCCGGGACCGCAACTTCACCCTCGCCAACGTCGCGATCACCACGGTCGGCTTCGCGATCATCGCGCTCTCGTTCCCGATCATGCTGTACGCCCAGGAGGTGCTGGGTCTGAGCCCGACCCGCGCCGCGCTGCTGATGGTTCCGACGTCGGTGCTGTCCGGGGTCCTGGCGCCGTTCGTCGGCAAGCTCTCCGACCAGTACCACCCGAGGTGGATCGCCGGGATCGGGCTGAGTGCCCTTCCGGCGTCGCTGCTGTGGCTGGCGGCGGTCATGCGTCCGCACGCGGCGATCTGGACGCTGCTGCTGCCGATCGCGTTGCTGGGCGTCGCCAACGGATTCATGTGGTCGCCCATCTCCACCACCGTGACCCGCAACCTGCCGATGTCGCAGGCCGGTGCCGGGTCGGGCGTGTACAACACCACCCGCCAGGTGGGCGCGGTGCTCGGCAGCGCCGCCATCGGCGTGATGATGCAGTCCCGCCTGAGCGCCGAACTGCCGGGCCTGCACGGCCGCTCCTTCGTCACCGGCGCCGCGGGGCAGCCGCTGCCGGAGGCGGTGCAACACGGGTTCGCCGCGGCGATGGCACAGGCCACCGTGCTTCCCGCGCTGGTGGCGCTGCTCGGCCTGGTGGCGGTGCTGTGCTTCGCGCGGCCCGGCCACCTGCGGCGCGACGTGCGCGAGCCGGCCGGGTCCGCGCCGGTCCCCGCCTGAGCGCGGACCGGCTGCCGGGCCCGGGCGGCGGGTCTGGGAAGCTCATCGGCGTGAGCGTGCCCGACCTCGTCGCCCGGGACCTCGCCGCCGTCTGGCACCCCTTCACCCAGCAGGCGCTGTGGCCGTCGGACGACCCGTTGGTCATCGACCGCGGCCGGGGTGCCCACCTGTTCGACACCGACGGCAACCGGTACCTCGACGGCGTGTCCTCCCTGTGGGTCACCGTCCACGGCCACGGCGAGCCATCGATCAACGCGGCGATCCGCGAACAGGCCGAGCGGCTGGACCACTCCACCTTCCTCGGCCTCACCCACGAACCGGGCATCCGCGTCGCCGAGGAGTTGCTGCGGGTGGCCCCGCGCGGTCTGGGCAAGGTGTTCTTCGCCGGCGACGGCTCGTCCGCGGCCGAGGCGGCGATCAAGATCGCCTACCAGGCGGCGGTGCAGCGGGGCGAGGACCGGCCGCTGTACGTGCACTGCGCCGAGGGCTACCACGGCGACACCCTCGGCGCCGTCTCGCTCGGCGGGGTGGAGCTGTTCCACGCGACGTACCGGCCGTTGCTGATCGAGACCCGCATGGTCGCCTCACCCGGGATCATGGAACCCGGCCAGTCCCGTGCCGAACGCGCCGCGCAGGTGCTCGCCGAGATGCGGGGGGTCCTGCACCGCGAGGGCGAGCGCGTCTGCGCGATCGTCGTCGAGCCGCTGGTGCAGGCGGCCGGGGGCATCCTCACCCACGACCCGTCGTTCCTGGTCGGCGTGCGGCGGCTGTGCGACGAGTTCGGCGCGGCCATGCTGGTGGACGAGGTCGCCACCGGCATCGGCGCGACCGGCCGGTGGTTCGCCGTCGATCACGCCGGCGTGGAGCCGGACCTGATGGTGGTCGGCAAGCGGCTCACCGGGGGCGTCCTCCCGCTGTCGGCCGTGCTCGTCCGGGACAGCGTCTACGAGGCCTTCCTGGGGGACGCGGCGAGCGGGCGAACCTTCTTCCACGGGCACACCTACACCGCCAACCCGCTGTGCTGCGCCGCCGCGCTGGCCAACCTCGCGCTGATGCACGAGCGCGGGACCGTGGCGCGTGCCGCCGCCGTCGGGGAGCGGCTGGGCGCACTGCTCGAACCGGTCGGCGAGCACGAAGGCGTCCGCGAGGTGCGCCGCGTCGGCACGATGACCGGCATCGAGGTGCTGCCGGTGACCGAGCGCACGGGCTTCGCGGTGTGCAGCGCGGCCCGGCGCCGGGGTGTGATCATCCGGCCGCTCGGCGACGTCGTCGTCCTGATGCCGCCGCTGGCGATCACCGACGGCGACCTGGACGAACTGGTCGGGGTGGTCGCCGAGTCCCTCGACGAGGTGCTCGCATGAGTGACGCGCTAGCGCGGTTGCGCGTCGCGCTCGCCGCACGCGAGGCCGCCGGCCTGCGGCGGTTCCCCCGCCCCCGGCCCGCCGCCGAGGACGTGCTCGACCTGGCCGGCAACG
>SCQZ01000025.1 GCA_004299665.1 Jatrophihabitans sp. | reverse complement strand
TCGCATCGGGGTCGTCATGCTCACACCTCACCAGCTATTTTGGAATAAATCAAGTTTGGCCCGGGGATTCTCAGCGGGCGAGCGACCCCGTGCGGCCGTGCGCCGCTGCCCGGCGCGGCGGCGCGCCGCTGTTTGCGCCCCGGTACCGACCCGTAGTCTCGGCCGGGTGCGAGAGGGCGTGCGGTCGCTGCATCCGGGCTACTTCGCACTGGTCATGGCGACCGGCATCGTCTCGATCGCGATGTCCAACCACGACGTCCACTGGCTGTCGGTCGCGATGCTGTGGCTCGCGGCCGGCGAGTACGCGATCCTCGTCGTCCTCACGATCTGGCGTGCTATCGCGTTCCGCCCGGCGCTGCGCGAGGACTTCGCCGACCCGCGTCGCGCCTTCGGGTTCTTCACCTTCGTCGCCGCCACCGACGTCGTCGGCACCCGGCTGGTCTCCGACGGCCATCGGTCGGCGGCGATCGTGCTGCTCGTCGTCGGCGCGCTGGCGTGGCTGGTGCTGGGGTACACGGTTCCGTGGACGGCCGTGCTCAGCATCACCTCCCGGCCGGTCCTGGACCGGGCGAACGGGACCTGGTTCATCTGGGTGGTGGCCAGCCAGTCCATCGCGGTGCTCGCCGCGGCCTTGGAGCCGGGGACCTCCTCGGGGCGACGCGAACTGGCCCTGCTCTCCGTCTTCTGCTGGGCGGTCGGGGTCTTCCTCTACGCCGCGGCCGGGATCTTCGTGGCGGCGCGGATGCTGCTCTACGACCTGCGGCCCGAGGACCTGACGCCGCCGTACTGGGTGGCGATGGGCGCGACCGCCATCACGGTCGTCGCCGGCGCCCGGATCGTGCAGATGGCCGACGCGCCGATGGTGGCCGCCACCCGCGGCCTGATCGCGGGCACGTCCGTCGTGTTCTGGGCCTTCGGCACCTGGCTGATCCCGCCGCTCGTGGCGGCCGGCGTGTGGCGCCACGCGCTGCGCAAGGTGCCGCTGCGCTACGAGGCGCCGCTGTGGAGCATCATCTTCCCGCTCGGCATGTACGGCGTCGGCGGGCACTTCCTCGGTCAGGCCGACCGGCTGCCGATCGTCGAGGCCATCGGCGCCAACGAGAGCTGGTTCGCGCTCGCGGCGTGGACGATCACGTTCGTCGCTATGCTGACGCACCTGGCGCGGCGGCTGTCCGGCCGATCCGCACCCGCCACACCTCGGGCCCCTGTTCCAGGTACTCCCAGCTGAACTGGCCGGTGTTCTCCGCCTCGAGCTGGTAGCGCAGCGGTTTGGGGTCGTGGTCGTTGACCAGCACGTACGCGTCGCCCACCGGCAGCCGGTCGAACGACTCGAAGATCAGTTCATGACGCCGGCGGGGGATCTCGCTGCGGACGTCCAGTTCGGTGTCGGCCACCGTCTTCTCCTTCTGCTCGGCCTCGAGCCGCTGCTCGAGGCGCGCGATGTGGTGCATGGCCCCGTCCAGGTGCATCGCCTGCCGGGAATGGCCGGCCCGCAGCAGCTTCCAGCCCTCGGCGGCCAGCCGGCCGGCCTCGCGCGGCTGCCCGGCCTCGGCCAGCTTGCGGCACGCACGCACCAGGACGCGCGTGAGGCCGTCGACGAGGTCGATCCGGTCCCGGTCAGCCGGCACGCGTGATCGCCACCCGCCACCGTTGCGGGCCGGACTCGCGATAGGTCCACTCGAACACGTCCGGCCACAGCGCCGCCGTCTGGTACCGCAGCGGCTTGGGGTCGTGATCGTTGACGATCACCAGTTCCTCGCCCGGCGCGAGTGCGTCGAGCCGGGCGAAGATGATCTCGTGCCGCTGCCCGTGCGGCAGCACGCGGACATCCAGGTCGCCGCCGGGCAGGTCCGCCCCGTCCGCGGCCGCCGCCGCGCCGCCGGTCGCGGGCATGCCGGGGACGAAGCCCTCCGGGGGGCGCCGGCCGATCTGGATCGGCTCCGCGGGCCCGCCGTCGCTGCCGCATCCGCAGCCGCAGCTGTCGTCCGTCGCACCCCGCCCGTGCCCGCCGAGGATCTCGTGCATGCCCTGCAGGACGGCGGGCAGATCGATGCCCGCCTGGTCCAGGGCCGGCAGCAGCAGGTCGTTCTCCTTGCCCAGGTGGCTGGCGAAGATCGCTTCGGCGCTCGCCGCGGTGGTGCAGGCGTGCAGCGCGTCCCGGCTCAGGGCGAGTTCGGCGATGAGCGCCACCAGCGTGCGGTGCTCGTCCAGCATGGCGCGCACCAGCAAGGCGGTGCGCTCGCCGCCCGCGGCCGGCGCGTACAGCCGCGCCTCCTCGGCGACGGCGTGCGGGATGAGTTCGGTGCGGTACCACTCCCGCAACGCGTCCAGCGGGGCCTGCCACTGCTCGCCGGCCCCGGCGGTCAGGACCGCCGCCGTCAGCGCCCGCAGGCGCGCGGCGAGCTGCTCGTGATGGTCGCGGATGGCGGCGATGGCGCCGGCGTTCGCGGCGTGGGGGCTGGCCATGCTGTCTCCTGTGAGCGACGGAACGGTTGCCTTGTTTTTACCGAATACCTCGTCGAAAATATAGCCATGCGGGCCGAACCGTTGTCGATCACACACCTGCTGGCGCCGGGAACCGAGGCGGATCAGCTGCGCGAGATGCTGCGAGCCGTCCCGGACCCGGAACTGGGTGTGGACATCGTCTCGCTCGGCCTGGTGTACGACGTCGCCGTCAACGGTCGCAGCGTCGCCGTCCTGGCCACCACGACGACCCCAGCCTGCCCGCTCGGGGACTACATCACCGCCGAGATCGAGCGCGTGCTGATCGACAGCGGGGCCGCCGACACCGTCCAGGTG
>SCQZ01000242.1 GCA_004299665.1 Jatrophihabitans sp. | reverse complement strand
TGGGCGGCGGCGGCGCGGGCGCGGAGCACGGCGTGGACCTGCTCCGGGACGTCCTTGATCTGGATGCTGGTCATGGCTCCATTATGGCGCTTGTGGCACTGGAGTGGCGCCAAGCGGGCCCGTCCGCCGTCACACGGTGATGAGGACGATCGCAGCGCCGGCCAGCGCCAGCCCGAGCCGCTGGACCCGGCTGGTGTGCTCGCGCAGGATGAGCACCGCGAGCAGCACCGTCACCGCGGGGTAGAGCGACGTGAGCACCGACGCGAGCGAGAGCAGGCCGGCGCGCGAGGCCAGCAGGAAGAACATGTTCGCCAGCGCGTCGCAGGTGCCCGAGCCGACGACCAGCGCCAGCATCCGCCCGCCGACCGGCGCCACCCTCCGGCGGCGGACGGCGACGGGGACGATCAGCAAGGCCGAGGTCCATCGCGAGATCACCAGCGGCCACAGGCCGGAGTGGTTCCCGGCCCGCGCCAGGAAGATGAAGTAGGCGCCGAACCCGACACCGGCGAGCAGCGCCAGCCCGAGCACCCCCGCGCCGATGCGCCCGTGCGGGTGGTCCTCGCTCGTCCTGCTGACCAGCAGGACGGCGACGACGCCGACCGCGATGCCGACGCCGGCGGCCACGGTCGGGCGCTCCCCGGTGAGCACCGCGAACACGACGGGCACGATGGCCGACAGCACCGCGGTCACCGGGGAGATGACGTTCATCGGGGCGACGACCATCAGCCCGTACAGCACGATCACGCCGAACAGCCCCGCCGCGCCGCCGAGAACGCCGAACAGCACCACGCGGCCGTCCGGTGATCCCGGGAACAGCGGCAGCAGCGCGAGCATGAGCACCGCGCCGACCGGATAGCTGTACAGCAGCACCGTCACCGCGCTGTGCCGCCGTGAGGCGACCCCGCCGGCGAAGTCGGCCAGCCCGTAACTGACGGCGGCGAGCAGGCCGAGGACGACGGTCACCACGACACGCTAGCGGCAGGTCCCCCTACGCCTTGGTGAGCGTGAACTGCGCGACGTCCAGGTACCCGGTGCGAAATCCCGCCTCGGAGTACGCCAGGTACAGCGACCACATCCGCCGGAACGTCTCGTCGAAGCCCAGCGCGGCGATGTCAGCGGCGGCGGCCTCGAACCGGGACCGCCAGCGACGCAGCGTCTCGGCGTAGTGGCGGCCGAAGGTGTACTCGTCGGCGATCCGCAGCGAGGTCGCGCGTGCGAGGACGCGGGCGACGGCCGCAGCGGAGGCGATCTGCCCGCCGGGGAAGATGTACTTGCGGATCCAGGTGTACGTGTCGCCGGTGGCGCGCACGGTGTCGTCGTCCTGCAAGATCGCCTGCAGCCCGACCCGGCCACCTGGGCGCAGCGCCCGGTCCAGGGTGGCGAAGTACTCGTCCCAGTGGTTGGCGCCGACCGCCTCGATCATCTCGACGCTGACGACCGCGTCGTAGCTGCCGCGCACCTGGCGGTAGTCGCGCAACTGGACATCGACGCGGTCGCCGAGCCCCGCGGCGGCGATCCGTTCGCGCGCCAGGTGGGCCTGCTCGGTGGAGATCGTGACGGTGGTGACCCGGGCCCCGCGCCCGGCGGCCCGCAGCGCCAGCTCCCCCCACCCACTGCCGATCTCCAGCACCGTCGTGCCCGGGCCGACGGCCGCCGCGTCCAGGAGCCGGTCGATCTTGCGGTGCTGGGCGTCGGCCAGACCCCCCGCGTTGCCGTACGGCTCCCCGCTGAACAGCGCGCTGGAGTAGGTGAGCGAATCGTCCAGGAAGGTGGCGAACAGCTCGTTGGACAGGTCGTAGTGGTGGTGGATGTTGGCTCGCGCCCCCTCCACGGTGTTGTCCTGGTGGCTGGGCATGCGCCGCAGCACCGCGTGGCGCAGCCGCTGCAAGGACGCGGGCACCAGCTCCCGTAGGTGGGCCGCGAAGGCCGACAGCACCCCGGTCAGGTCCTCCGCATCCCAGTCCCGGGCCATGTACGCCTCGCCGAAGCCGATCGTCCCCGTCTCGCCGAGCCGGGCGAAGAAGGCTCCGGGCCGCAGCAGCCGCATGACCGGGGCATCGGCCCCGCCGCCGCCGTACGTCCGGCCGTCCGGTTCGACCACGCGCAGCGACAGCCGCCGCACGGCACGGTGGAAGATCCCGCGCGCGACGGCCGCGCGGGCCGGCGAGCGGGGAACCGCGGCGATGTCCGGCCAGCGGCCGGCGTCCACAGCCGGATCCGGGACGCGCTGCGCCGGATGCACGGACGTCCTCGTCATGGCGATCTCCTCGACACCGTCGTCCTCATCGTCACACGTCCCCCATGCACTGCGCCACGGCCGGCGGACCGGCGTCGCCCAGCAACGCGCCGGTCACGAACTCGCACACCAGCCGGTGCCAGACCCGGGCCCGTCGCACCATGGCGTGCCCGGACCCGCGGACGGTGAGGAAGCCCGCCGTGGCTGCGACGGCGCATGCGTCCTCGACGTAGTGCCGTGCGGCACTCGCGCTCGTGGTCCGGTCGCGGTCGCCGTGCAACACCAGCAGCCGGCGCCCGGTCATCGTCACGACCGGGTCGCCGTCCTCGATCCACGGCGCCAGGCCGACGACGACGTCCACCTGCGGGTGGTCGGCGACGTGCAGCGCGGTGCGCCCCCCCATCGAATGCCCGATCAGCGCGACGCGAGCGCCGGGGAACAGCGCCCGCAGTTCGGCCAGCGCGCTCTGGGCGTCGGCGACCGGGGAGCGCAGCTCGCCGTTCCACCCGCGCACGGGGTTGCGCAGCCGGGCGACCGCGAGCCCGCGCCCGGCGCCGGCGGCGAGCAGGGCGGTCGCGAAGGGCCGCATCCGCAGCACGGCGAGTTGGCCGGCCCGCACCGGTGCCGTGCTGGTGCTGCGGCCGCCGTGCAGCAGCAGGGCCACGGCGGTCGCGTCCTGCGGGCCGTCCAGGGTCAGCGCGGGCACGTGGTGTCCTGCGGCGGCAGCTTCTCGTCGACCAGGTAGGCGTTGACGTAGTCGTCGATGCAGCTACTGCCCTGCAGGTACGACGTGTGGCCCTCGCCGTCCCAGCTCAGCAGTTCGGCGTGGCCCAGGATCCGGGTGAGGTCGACGGCGCCTTGGTACGGGGTGGCCGGATCGTGCAGGTTGCCGATGACGAGCACCGGGTTCGGCGTCGAGGACGCGGTCGGCTGCGGGACGGGGGTGCGGTCGGGCTGCCACTGCTGGCAGCCGAACAGCGAGGCGGCCGACCACAGTCCGAACATCGGGAACCTGGTGACCCACTGTGCGACGGTGGCGCGGATCTGGGCGTCGGTGGGACCGGGCGCCTCGTCGTTGCAGGAGATCGTCGTGTTCGCGTCCATGATGTTGCTGTAGTGGCCGCCGGTGCGCTGGTTGTACTCGTCGGCCAGCGCGAGCAGCTTGCTGCCGTCGCCCTTCGTGGCGGCGATCAGCGCCGCGGCGAGGGTGGGCCAGTCCGACTGGGAGTAGAGCGCCTCGAGCACCCCGGTGAGCGCGAGGGCGCTGGTGAGCTGGCGGTACGGCCCCTGGTCGCCGGTGGGCAGTGGGCGCTGCTGCGCCCGCGCGACGACGGCGTACACCGCCTGGCGCGGGTTGCCCAGGGAGGAGCACGGCGAGGTCGTGTCGCAGTAGGTCGTCGCGAACTGGTCGAAGGCCTTCTCGAAGCCCTCGAGTTGGTCGGCGAATGCCTGGATGCCGCTGGTCAGCGGATCGACGGCGCCATCGAGCACCGCGACGCGGATGGTGGCCGGAAACAGGTGCGCGTAGACGCCGCCGAGTTCGGTGCCATAGGAGAACCCGAGGTAGTTCATACTCGCGTCGCCGAGCGCGCGACGGATGACGTCCATGTCCCTGGCGGTGTTGACGGTGTCGAACCGGGCCAGCGCCGGGCCGTACTTGGCCGAGCAGGCGTCCGCGACCTGCTTGGCGAGCGCCTTGGCCTGCGCGAAGCCGGCCGCGGTGCGGATGTCCGGCGAGGCGGCGTTGAGCTTGTCCTTCTCGGCGTCGCTGATGCAGTTGATCGGCGTCGAGAGCCCCACCCCGCGCGGGTCGAAGCCGACCAGGTCGAAGTGCTGCAAGATCGTGGGGGCGATGCTGCCCGTCAGGCCGAGGGCAAGCTCGATCCCGGACCCGCCGGGCCCGCCGGGGTTGACCAGCAGCGAGCCGATGCGCTGCGAGGTGTCGGTGTCGTGCACCTTCACCAGTTCGAGCGTGATCGTGCGTCCGGATGGGTCGGCGTAGTCGAGCGGGACGTCCAGCCGTCCGCACGAGAACCGGATCTTCCCGCTGAGCGAGGGCGGGACCGGTACCGAGGACGCGTCGAACAGGGAGGAACAGTCGCTGAACCGGATCGACGGTGCACCCTCGACCGGGGTGGGGTTGGCTGTCGCCGACGAGCCAGACGGCGATTGCCCCGACGGCGCCCCGGCGGTCGATCCGGTCCCGGTCACAATCTGGCTGCAACCGGCGAGCAGCGCAACCGCGGCGATCGCGAGCAGGCGGGTGCGGCGCGGCGGAGTCACACGGCAAACCGTACCGGCGGGCTCGGGAGGCCCCGCGCGATCACCGGGGGGCCGCTACGTCCGGGTCGCTGGCCGCCCAGAACTGCTCGCCCAGCGCGCTCAGCCGCACCGAGGTCCGGCGCAGCCGGGTGGCGGCGGGGCGCCGCGCGGACGCCTGCGCGGCGCGGACCGCCTCGTCGCGGGCGAGCGCCTCGTAGTCGCGCTCGGCGCCCTCGAGCGGCGGGCCGAGATCGAGGAGGCCGAGCCCGCGCAGGCGCGCGAGGTACGTCGGCGTGTGGCGGGCATCGGTGACGCCGGCCTCCTGGCCGATGCGGGAGGCGCAGGCGAGCAGGACCCGCGGGGACCGGCTCTTGTCGAGCACGTCCACCGCGGCGCGGGGCTGGCCGTCGGCGAGGGCGGCGATCAGGCGCGCCTCGTCGGGGACGAGTTGGCTCAGGATCGTCCCGAACAGGTAGTCCTGCCCGGTGGCCGCACTGCGCCCGGTGGCGCGATCGAGCAGTTCGCCCATCGCCGAGCGCAAGGGCTGGCCGTCCGTCGAGTTCTGGATGAGCAGGACGGCACGCGTCTCCTCGACGCTCGCGACGCCGAACACCGCCTGCGGGATGTCCAGGATGCGCCGGACCTCCTGGACCGCGACGCGCTGCCACCGCTGGGCCTCGCGCTCGACGGCCTGGGCGCCGGGCAGCTGGCGGGCGATCCGCCAGCCCGAGCGCCCGAGGATGCGACCGACCTTGGCGACCGCGACGACAGCACCGCCGCCCGCGGAGACGAGCTGGCCGGGCGAGTCCACCCGCCGCAACCGTGCGCCCGCCGGATCCGGCCCGTACCCCGCCACGGGACTAGAGACTAGGGGGTGGCGCGCCCGGACGCTGTGCGCCCGAGACGCGTGCCACAGCCGCGGGGCCGCCGAGACCTGGCACGATGTCGTCGACGGCGAAGGTTGCGGGCCGCTCCAGCTGGGCGTAGGTGCAGCTGTCCGGGGCCCGGTCCGGCCGCCACCGCACGAAGTGGGCCAGGTGACGGAACCGGGTCCCCTCCATGTGCTCGTACCTGACCTCGAGGACGCGTTCGGGGCGCAGCGGCACGAAGGAGAGGTCCTTGGTGGCGTTCCAGCGGCTCACCGCTCCGGGGAGGCGTTGCGCCTGGTGCGCCTGCGCGTCGGCCCACCCGCTCCAGGGGTGCTGCTCGTCCTCGCCCGGCACGAGCGGCAGCAGTTCGTCGACCAGTTCGGCCCGGCGCCGAGCCGGGAATGCCCCGACCACCCCCACGTGCTGCAGCCGACCGTCGTCCGCGTAGAGGCCGAGCAGCAGCGAGCCGACGAGCGGGTGGGGGTCGGTGGAGGTCTTGTGCCACCGGAACCCGGCGAGCACGCAGTCCGCCGTGCGCTCGTGCTTGATTTTGAGCATGACCCGCTTGTCCGGCTGGTAGCGCAGGTCCGGGGCCTTGGCGACGACCCCGTCGAGGCCGGCACCCTCGAACCGCACGAACCACTGCCGCGCCTCGTCCAGGTCGGTCGTCGCCGGCGTCAGGTGGATGGGCGGCAGGGCGTGCGCCAGGATCTGCGTCAGCGCGGCGCGCCGGTGCGCGAACGGCAGGCCGGTGAGGTCCTGGTCCGCCAGGGCCAGCAGGTCGAAGGTCACGAAGGAGGCCGGGGTCTGCGTGCTGAGCATCGTGATCCGCGAGGCAGCCGGGTGGATGCGCTGCTGCAGCGCCTCGAAGTCGAGCCGGTCGGGTGTGGCGACGACGATCTCCCCGTCCAGCACGCACCGGGCCGGCAGCTCGCGCAGGACCGCCGCGACGAGTTCGGGGAAGTAGCGCGTCATCGGCCGCTCGTTGCGGCTACCGAACTCCACCTCGTCGCCGTCCCGGAAGACGATGGTGCGAAAGCCGTCCCACTTCGGCTCGTAGGACATGCCCGGCGGGATCTGCGCGACGGCCTTGGCCAGCATCGGCGCGATCGGCGGCATCACCGGGAGTTGCATGGCGCCCATTGTGGGCCACCGGCGCCTGCCGCCGGAATCGTCGGGCCTCAGGTCCCGGGTGTGACCGGCCCGGCCACGGTGTACCGGCAGAACAGCGCGCCGTCCTCCTCCAGCAACCCGGTCAGGGACAGGCTCCGCGCGTCCGGCCACGACTCGCCGGCGACGATCCGCCCGGCGCCCGGGCCGGTGAGCAGCGGCGTGATCGACAGGCACAGTTCGTCGACCACGCCCGCGGCGGCAATCCGTGCGAACAGGGTCGGGCCGCCCTCGCTCAGGACCCGGGTGTAGCCGCGCCGGTGCAGCGCCGCACGGGCCGTCGCGAAGTCGACCTCCGTCTCGCCGCAGACGGCGACGTCGGCGACCCGCTCCAGCGCCCGCCGCGCCCCCGGATCGGCGGCGGCCGTCGTGATCACGACGGTGCGGGCGCCGGCGGGTGCACCCGTGAACAGCGGTGCCTGCGGATCCAGCCGCAGCGACCGGCTGACGACGGCCGTGGGGAGCAGCGGCGGCAGGCCGAACCGGGCGCGGCGCTCGGCCCGGGTGGTCGACATGTCGATCGCGCGGTACCCCTCGATGCGCACCGTGCCCGCCCCGGCGAGC
>SCQZ01000241.1 GCA_004299665.1 Jatrophihabitans sp. | reverse complement strand
GGGCGATCCAGCCCGGACAACGCACCGTGCAGGGCGTCCTGGAGGACGCCCTGCACGTCCTTTTCCGGTACCCGGTGCGGACCACGGTGGCCGGGCGCACCGACGCCGGGGTGCACGCCACCGGCCAGGTGGCCCATGTCGACGTGCCGGCCGCAGCGTGGGATGCCGTCGCCGCCGTCGCGGTGGTCCGCCTCGCCGGGCTGATGCCACCGGACGTCCGCGTGCGCGGCGTGGTCCCGGCGGCGCCCGGTTTCGACGCCCGCTTCGCGGCACTCTGGCGCCGCTACGAGTACCGGCTGTGCGACGCGCCCGGCGGGCCGGCGCCGTCACGTCGTCGGTTCGTCGCAGCCGTGAGGTCCGCGCTCGACGAGGCTGCCATGGCCCGGGCGTGTCCGGGGCTGGTCGGGCTGCACGACTTCGCCGCCTACTGCCACGCCCGCCCCACGGGCACGACGGTGCGCAGCATCGAGGAACTCACCGTCAGCCGCGACGGGGACGAGGTGGTCGTCGCCGTCCGTGCCGACGCCTTCTGCCACTCGATGGTGCGCTCGCTCGTGGGCGCACTGGTGGCGGTGGGGCAGGGCCGGCGCCCGCCCGGCTGGCCGGCCGAACTGCTCCTGCGGCGGGACCGGGCCGGGGAGGTGCATGTCGCTGCGGCAGGCGGTCTCACCCTGGTAGATGTGGGGTATCCACCACCGCAGGAGTACGCGGCCCGGGTCGCGACCACCCGCGCCACCAGGCAGACGCAGGAGGTGCCGTGGGGCTTCGCCGGACGCTGACCGCCGCCGCCGTCATGGCGACCTGCGTGGCGGCGGCCGGGCCGGTCGCGGCCGCCGCGGCCCCGGCAGCACCGGCCCCACCGGCGATCACGGCGCCCTCCGACGGTGCGACCGTGACCACCACGACGCCGCCGGTACGGGGCACCGCGCAGCCCGGCGACACCGTCGTGGTGGTCGCGCTGGGCGTCGTCGTCTGCACCACCGCGGTCCCGGCGTCAGGTGCCTGGGGGTGCGTGCCGGCGAGCCCGCTGGAGGCGGGTCCCCACCTGCTGATCGCCCGGCAGATCGACGCGCAGGGGGCCTCGTCCGCCTCCTCGAACACCGTGAAGATCACCGTCGCGGTGACAGCGCCTGCCGGGTCGCCGTCCGCCGGAGCGACCGCGGCGCCGTCGGGCGGAGGTGTCGGCGTGATGGTGCCGCTGGCGATCGTCGCCACAGCCGCCGTCGCGATCTTGCTGATCGTCCTGCTGCTGGGGGCAGGGCGCCGGCGCCGCCGCTGAGCGGCGCGGTCACGACCAGACGGCGGCCAGCAGTCGCTCGCAGCGTGCGGTCATCTGTGCGGCGCTCTGTTTCGGGCCGGTCAGCCAGCGGGTGACCAGGGAGTCGACGACGCCCATCCAGAGCGCTGCCAGGGCCGCGGCGTCCTCGGGGTCGGTGATGCCGCGCGCGGCGAGGAACCGCTGCGAGCCCGCCGCGGCGATCGCCTCGGTGCGGGCGCGGTAATGCCGGGCCTTCGCCGCGATGCGCCCGGTGCGCGGCATCGACGGGTCGTAGAGCAGCCGCCACGCCGCCGGTTCCGGCTCCAGCGCCTCGAACAGCGCGCGGAGCACGTGTATGCGCGACGCGACCGAGTCGTCCACCCGCTGCTCGGCGTCCGTGAGCCGGTCCAACAGCGCGTCGGCGACCTCGGTGAGGCAGCGCAGGTACAGCCCGTCCTTCGAGCCGAAGTACTGGTACACGAGCGGCTTGGAGATCCCGGACCGCGCGGCGATGGCCGCCACCGACGCCCGTGCGTAGCCGCGGGCACCGAACTCCGCGGTGGCCACGCGCACGATCTGCGCCTCGCGTCGCGGTCGCGGGACGCCCTTCGTCCCGATCGCCGGAATCGACATGTCCCGGATCTTATCCTAGGGTAAGTGACCGTCAGGTCAGTTCGGAGGTATCGCCGTGACCCTCGCACAGCAGTTGCACGATCCGGTCCTGTACGCGCTGCCGGTCTTCGTCCTGTTCATGCTCCTGGAACTGGCGTCGCTGGCGTGGCTGCCCGACGACCGGGCGCAGCGGTACGCCGGGTACGAGCGGCGCGACAGCCAGGCGAGCATCCTGATGGGACTGGGTTCCCTGGTCGTCAACGGGGCGGTACGGATCGGCGCCCTGCTGGGGTACTCCGCCCTGTTCGTGCTGACGCCGCTGCGCTGGGACACCGGGCGCTGGTACACGTGGGTGTTCGCCGTCCTCGCGGTCGATTTGCTGTACTACCTGCAGCACCGCGCCGCGCACCGGGTGCGGTTGCTGTGGGCGGCCCACCAGGCGCACCACAGCAGCCGGCGGTTCAACCTCTCCACCGCGGTGCGGCAGAAGTGGAACCCGTGGTGGGAGCTGATCGTGTGGATCCCGCTGCCGCTGCTGGGTATCCCTCCGTGGCTGATCTTCACGACCTTCTCCATCAACCTGATCTTCCAGTTCTTCGTGCACACCGAGCGGATCGGCACGCTGCCGGCTCCGGTCGAGTTCGTGTTCAACACGCCGTCGCACCACCGCGTCCACCACGGCAGCGA
The DNA here is from genome assembly GCA_004299665.1 of Jatrophihabitans sp. GTDB lineage: Bacteria > Actinomycetota > Actinomycetes > Mycobacteriales > Jatrophihabitantaceae > FW021-bin43. Next base: position 1,344 of record SCQZ01000241.1, on the reverse strand, counting down.
TCCGGACTACCTGGACCGGAACTACGCGGGCATCCTGATCGTCTGGGACCGGCTGTTCGGCAGTTTCGTCGCCGAGACCCACCGGCCGACGTACGGATTGACGACGAACGTGAACACCTTCAACCCGCTGCGGCTCGAGTACCACGAGTACGCGGCGATCCTGCGCGACCTGCGCGCCGCCCGCGACTGGCACGAGCGGCTGGGTTACCTGTTCGCGCCCCCCGGCTGGCAGCCGTCCGGCACCGTCAGCGCAGCAGTCCGAGCACGATCAGCAACTGTCCCAGGTGGTAGCTGACGATCACCAGGAGCGGCCCCCGCGCCACCGGCGCGACGAACCGGTCGCGGGCCAGGGCGGTGTCCGAGCCGAGGAACAGCAGACCGCCGGCCGCGGTGAGGATCGCCCCGGTACCGACGGCGGCGATCGCCATGACGCCCACGACGGCCGCGTAACCGGCGACCGCGGCGAACAGCGTGCCGTCCCTGCGGGCCCGGACCGATCCGAGGACGCGGGGCAGGGCGAGCCCGGCGGTGCCACCGACGATCAGCAGGCCGGCGAGCAGGAACGGCGGGTGCACGCCGTGTCGCAAGAAGCCCACCAGATAGCACAGGTGGCCGACCAGGAACGCCGCCAGCCCCAGCAGGAAGGGCAGGTCCGCGGTGGCGTGACGGCGGTCCGACAGCATCAGCCCGATGTCGCCGAAGAGCCCGAGGACCAGCCCGGCGACGATCTACGACTGCCCGGCACCGAGGTCGGCGCCCGCCGCGGCCAGAACCAGCAGCAGCAGGGTCGCGGGCTTGAGCACTCGCTCCACCCGGAACCGGCGTTGCGCGACCGCGATCCAGTCACCCACCGCAACCACGACGGCGGCGACGAACAGCCCGGCGGTCACGGGGAGGAAGTATGCCGGGCCCGTCGTGGGGTCCCCGGGACATCGCGCCGCACCGTCCCGGAACGGCTCAGAGGATCGCCCCCGGGTTGAGGATGCCCAGCGGGTCCAGCGCCGCCTTGATGCGCCGGCTGACCGCCATGACGTCCTCGCCGACGGCGGCGGGCAGCCAGTCCTTCTTCAGCCTGCCGACCCCGTGCTCGCCCGTGATGGTGCCCCCCAGCGAGAGCGCCAGTTCCATCACCGCGTCGAAGGCCTGCTGCGCTCGCCGTCGTGCGTCGGGGTCGGACCCGTCGAAGACGATCAGCGGGTGGGTGTTGCCGTCGCCGGCGTGCGCGACGACCGCGATCGTCGTCGCGAGCCGGGTGGCGATCCGGGCGATCCCGCTGACCAGGGTGGGCAGCTCCGGCAGCGCGACCCCGACGTCCTCGAGCAGCAGCGAACCCAGCCGCTGCAG
>SCQZ01000003.1 GCA_004299665.1 Jatrophihabitans sp. | reverse complement strand
GGAGGACGCACCTGTGGCCCAGCCGCGCCCGCTGCCCGGCCCGGCCGCACCCCGGCTGCGGGCGTGGCAGGTCGCGGCGCTGCGGGCCTATGATGCCGAGCCGCGGCGCGACTTCCTGGTCACCGCGACACCCGGCGCCGGCAAGACGACCTTCGCGCTGACGCTCGCCGGGCGGTTGCTGGAGCGCCGCGCCGTCGACCGTGTGATCGTGGTGTGCCCCACGGATCACCTGCGCACCCAGTGGGCCGATGCCGCCGCCCGGTTGGGCATCGGGCTGGACGGGGCGCTGTCCAACGCGACCGGGCCGGTACGCCCGGACCTCACCGGGTACGTCACCACCTACGCCCAGGTCGCGGCCAAGGCCGCGCTGCACGCCGCCCGCGCCACCTCGCGCCGCACCCTGGTGATCCTGGACGAGGTGCACCACGCCGGCGACGGCCTGTCGTGGGGCGAGGCGGTCGCCGCGGCGTTCGACCGCGCGGCGCGGCGGGTGTGCCTGACCGGGACGCCGTTTCGCACCCGTGCGGACGAGCGCATCCCGTTCGTGCGGTACGAGCAGGACGGCGACGGCGGGTACCGCAGCAGCGCCGACTTCGGCTACGGGTACCGCGACGCGCTCCGGGACGGCGTGGTGCGGCCGGTCGTGTTCGCGGCCTACACCGGCACGTCGCGGTGGCGCAACAGCGCGGGCGAGGTGATCGCCGCGTCCCTGTCGCAGTCCGCGACGAAGCGCACCGAGACCACCGCATGGCGCACCGCGCTGAACCCGAGGGGCCGCTGGGTGCCGCACGTGCTCGCCGCGATGGACGAGCGGATCACCGCCTTGCGGGCGGCGGGCATCCATGACGCCGGCGGGCTGGTGCTGGCCGGCGACCAGCAGGACGCGCGCGCGTACGCGACGATCGCCGAGCACGTCACCGGCGAACCACCGGTGGTGATCGTGTCCGATGACCCGCTCGCCGGCCGGCGGATCGAGCAGTTCGCGTCCGGGACGCAGCGCCTGGCCGTCTGCGTCCGGATGGTGTCGGAGGGAGTCGACATCCCGCGGGCGATATGCCTGGCCTGGATGACCGCCTACCGCACGCCGCTGTTCTTCGCGCAGGGCGTGGGCCGCGTCGTGCGGGCGCGCGGTCGCGCCGAGACCGCAACCGTCTTCCTGCCGGCGGTGCGGCCGCTGCTGGCACTCGCCGCCGAGATCGAGCAGGAGCGCAACCACGTGATCCCGCCGCCGGCCGCCGGGGACGGCCTGCTCGACGTGGAACGTCCCGAACCCGTACCGGGCGATCGCGATCCGATCGAGGCGCTCGACGCCGATGCGGCGTTCGCGCACGTGCTGCACGGCGGCCGGGCCGTGGTCGCCGCCCCCGCCGCGTTGAGTGCACAGGACGAGGACTTCCTGGGGTTGCCGGGGATCCTCACCGCCGAGCAGACGGCCGCCCTGCTGGCCCGCCGGGACACGCACGCCCGCCAGCGGGCGAGTGTCGTCGCCGCGACGGTGCCGTCCGCCCAGGGCACGGCGTGGCGGGCCGGGGCCACGCTGCGCCGCGACCTGAGCCGCCTGGTCGCGGTGCTCGCCGCGCGCGAGGGCACCCCGCACGCCCAGGTCCATGCCCGGCTGCGCCGCGCCGTGCCCGGGCCCGCCTCGGCGGCGGCGAGCGCCGACATCCTCGAGCGCCGCCGGGACGCGCTGCTGTCGTGGATCGGGTGAGTGGCGCCGATCTCGCCGAGAGCGAACGGGGAATCGGGCGTGCCGGCGCGTCGTTGCACCGGGTGAACGGCTACGGAAGCCGCGCCCGCTGCCGATCTCAGAACGACAGCGGTACAGGACCAACTGCACAACGACCCCGGGGTGTCGCCGCCGATGTCCACCGAACGGTGGTTACGTAGGAACGAGCGCCGGGGAACGATGGATGTACGGGCTCCGGCCCGGAACGCGAGGAGGTGCAAGACCGTGACCCCCACGATCGCGGCGAGCGCGTTGACCGCAGCCGACCGCTGTGACCGGTGCGGCGCGCAGGCCTACGTGCGTGCCGTGATGCCTACGGGGTCGGAATTGCTCTTCTGCGCCCACCACTGGAACGAGAACCGGGTGGCGCTGCGCGAGGTCGCGACCTGCATCCACGACGAGTCCGCGCGGCTGGCCGAGGTACCGGCGACGGCGAGCCTCGACGAACGCTGAGCGTTAATTGACCGTTCGCCCGACACGGGCGGACCGCCCGCCTTGCGAGAGTGGGGGCGTGACCACGGGGGTGCCGCGGCTACTGTCCTCCGCACGCGCAGGCGACGAACGGGCGTTCGAGTCGCTGTGGCGCGGGGTGCACCCCGGCCTGGTCCGATACCTTCGCGTGATCGCCCCGTCGGCGTACGCCGAGGCCGCCACGCGGGTCTGGGGCGAGGTGCTGGAGGCGTTGCCGCGCTCCTCGGGCAGCTACGCGACCTGGCGGGTCGCGCTGTACCGGACGGCGCGTGCCACCGCGCGCGGGACCTTCCACGCCTGCCGCCCCGGGCCGGACTCCCGGGTGGCCGAACTGATGACGTCCGCGGTGTTGCGGTCGCTCGCGGCGCTGCCCCCGCACCTCGGCGAGGCCGTCGTGCTGCGCTACGCCGCGGATCTGACCGTCCCGCAGATCGCGGCCGTGACCGGGCTGCCCGGCGCCGATGTCGCGACCGCGGTGCGCCTCGGCACCGGGATGGCCGCCGCGGTGGCGAGGAACCCGGCGTTGCGCGAGCGCGTCGACCGCGGCCTCCCGCTGGAGCCGCTGCCCGAGCCCGCGGCACCGGGCCCGCTGCTGTTGTCCGCCCTGGCGGCGCCGCTCACCGAGGCCGAACTCGCTGACTGGCCGGCGGTTGCCGCCGCGTTCCGGGCCGCGGTGCCCGCGCGGATCTCCGCGGTCCCTGCGCTCGGCAAGGTCGTGGCGATAGCGGCGGCGGCGACGATCGGGATCGGCGGGGTCGCCGCCGCGGCGTACACCGGCAACCTGCCCGGTCCGCTGCAGGGCGTTGCCCACCACTGGCTGGACGCGCCCGCGCCGGGCGGCGGGCACCTGCCCGGGACGGCGCGGCCCACCGATCTGCCCGGCCCGGCGAGCGCGGTACGCCACGCCCCGGCCCGGCACCTGACGCCGGCCGCGACCTCCCCCGGCCAGGCGGGGCGGACCAGCCCGGTGCCGCCGTCCGGTCCGACCACCCCCTCCGTGCCCGGCGCGTCCCCGAGCACCGCCGCGGCACCACCGCCGGCACCGACGCCGAGCCCGGCTCCGAGCCCGTCCCCGAGCCCGTCCCCGAGCCCTGCCCCTAGCCCTGCCCCTAGCCCTGCCCCGGGGTCGTCGCCCGGTGGGCACCCGACCCACCCGGCTCATCCGACGCATCCGGCGCATCCCTCCGGGCCGAACACCCACGCCGCCTCGACCACGGTCCCGTCGGGCCGGCCAGTCGCAGGAACGAGCACAGCCGGCAACGCAGCCCCCGTCGCGGCGCCGCGGCGCGGGCGCGTCCCGACCGCACCGCGCCGGCGCGGCCGCTAGGGTCCGCCGGCGCAGCTACCGTGATCGGCGGGCGCGCTGCCCGGCGGGCGTGTGCCGCGCGGTCAGGGACGCCCGGACGGGGTGGGCGCGGGCGACGGACGGTCCGCGGGCGGGCCCACCTGCTCGTCGGGGCGCGTCGTCACGTCCGAGGCATCCGGCCCGTTCGAGGGTTCCGGCAGGTCCGAGCGGTGCTCCCGCGGGTGCGTCGGGGCCGGGCCGAGCACCTTCGTGCAGTACGCCGCGACGCCGTCCTTCCCACCGGCGGCGGTGATCAGCACCCGGAAGGCGGGATTCTCCGCGACGTCGCCGTGGGACATCGCGCCGGCCCGGAAGGCGTGGCACAGCCCCTGCAGCGACGGCGACGGCGTACCGGCGGGCACATTGCTCGGGCGGGCCGGTTCGGTGGCGTCGGCCTCGCTGCTCGCGACGCTCGCGCTTGCCGAGGCGGAGGCCGACGGTGGCGCGTCGCTGTGTTCGGCGACGGTCGCCGCCGCGGGGTGCTGTGGCGTGTGGAAGGGCAGCGTTCCGGTCGCCGCGGCCAGCGCGATGCCACCGGTCGCGGCGGTCGCGACGGCGGCGGCGGCGGCGACCTTGGCGGCGGCGGCCTTGGTGAGTGCGGACTTCCACATGCTCGGACTCCTCGTGGCGGGAACGGGGGCGAGATGAGCCGACCGGAAAGCGGCCAAGACCTGCGCCTCGCCCGGTAACGCGGCCGCCGACGGGGGGGAGGCGGCGGCGGCGAGCAGGGCGGACAGCGCGGCAGGACCCTCGCCGGTCGCGAGCAGGCGCTCGGCGTCGGCGTGGGTGATCCGTGGCTTTCCGGTTCGGCTCATCTCACCTCGTCAGCGTTCACGACCCCGTAGGTGTTACACCCGGCCTCGGCGGCCGTCGGCGCTGCGGACAGTCGCCGCTGCAGCGAGCGCAGCCCGCGGTGGGCCGCGGTGCGCACCGCGCCGGGCCGCTTGCCGAGGACGCGGGCCGCGGCGGTGGCGTCGAGCCCCATGACGACCCGCAGCAGCACCGCCTCCGCCTGGTCGCGGGGCAGCGCGGCGATCGCCGCCACCGCGGCCTCGGTGGTCAGCCGCTGCAGCGCGAGGTCGTCGGTCGTGTCGGCGGCGGGGAGCGTGAGCAGGTCGTCGAGGGCGGCGGTCTCGGGCCGGCGCCGGGCGGTCCGGGCGTGGTCCAGCGCGCGGTTGCGGCCGATCCGCGCCACCCAGCCGCGGAACCCGTCGACGTCGCCGCTGAAGCGCGCGAGGTCCCGGCACACCTGCAGCCAGGTCTCGCCGGCCACGTCCGGGGCGTCGGAGCCGACGAGGGCGCTCAGGTAGCGCACCAGACCCGGCTGGACGGCACGGAAGAGCCGGCCGAACGCGGCCTCGTCCCCGGCCTGCACGGCACACAGGTCGAGGTCGAGCGCATCGTCGGACGAGGGTGGATCGGTCGGCACGGCACTTCCTGGTCGGCTACTGCCCGGACCCCGCGGTCCCCACTCTAGGGGTACCGGAGGGCAGCGCGGGAGGTGTGCGTCAGTCCAGGTAGTCGCGCAGCACCTGCGAACGCGACGGGTGGCGCAGCTTGGACATCGTCTTGGACTCGATCTGCCGGATGCGCTCACGGGTGACGCCGTAGACCTGGCCGATCTCGTCGAGGGTGCGCGGCTGGCCGTCGGTGAGGCCGAACCGGAGCTTGACGACGCCGGCCTCGCGCTCGGACAGCGTGCCGAGCACGGACTGCAACTGGTCCTGCAGCAAGGTGAAGGAGACCGCGTCCACGGCGACCACGGCCTCGGAGTCCTCGATGAAGTCACCCAGTTGGCTGTCGCCCTCGTCGCCGATCGTCTGGTCCAGGCTGATCGGCTCGCGCGCGTACTGCTGGATCTCCAGGACCTTGTCCGGGGTGATGTCCATCTCCTTGGCGAGTTCCTCGGGCGTGGGCTCGCGGCCCAGGTCCTGGAGCAGTTCGCGCTGGATGCGCCCCAGCTTGTTGATGACCTCGACCATGTGCACCGGGATCCTGATGGTGCGGGCCTGGTCGGCCATGGCGCGCGTGATCGCCTGGCGGATCCACCAGGTCGCGTAGGTCGAGAACTTGTACCCCTTCGTGTAGTCGAACTTCTCGACCGCACGGATCAGACCGAGGTTCCCCTCCTGGATGAGGTCCAGGAACGCCATGCCACGTCCCGTGTAGCGCTTGGCGAGGGAGACGACCAGGCGCAGGTTCGCCTCGAGCAGGTGGTTCTTGGCCCGCTCGCCGTCGCGCAGCACCCAGCGCAGGTCGCGCTTCATCTGCAGCACCAGCTTCTCGC